>NZ_JBHXUW010000061.1:0-47485 GCF_042672475.1 Streptomyces sp. NPDC127177 | reverse complement strand
GGACCGGGCCCCCGGTCCGTGATGTGCCGCTCAGGCCTCGAAGACCTCGTCGAGCAGCTGGGTCTGCTCGGCCTGGTGGCGCTTGGCCGAGCCCACCGCGGGGGACGAGCCGCGCGGCCGCGAGATGCGGCGCAGACGCTCACCGTGCGGGACATCGGCGCCGACGGCCAGATCCAGGTGGTCGATCAGGTTCAGGGCGATGAACGGCCATGCGCCCTGGTTGGCCGGCTCCTCCTGGGTCCACAGGTACTTCTCGGCGTTCGGGTACTTGGCGATCTCCGCCTGGAGCTCGGCACCCGGCAGCGGGTACAGGCGCTCGAGACGGATGATCGCGGTGTCCGTGATGCCACGCTTCTCGCGCTCGGCCTCCAGGTCGTAGTAGACCTTGCCGGCGCAGAAGACGACCTTGCGGACCGCGTTCGGGTCGACGGAATCGTCGCCGATCACCGGGCGGAAGCCACCGCTGGTGAACTCCTCCGCCTTCGACGCGGCCGCCTTCAGCCGGAGCATCGACTTCGGGGTGAAGACGATCAGCGGCTTGTGGTGCGGGTTGTGCACCTGCCACCGCAGGAGGTGGAAGTAGTTCGACGGCAGCGTCGGCATGGCGACCGTCATGTTGTCCTGCGCGCACATCTGGAGGAAGCGCTCCGGGCGGGCGGACGAGTGGTCCGGGCCCTGGCCCTCGTAGCCGTGCGGCAGCAGCAGCGTGACGCCGGAGGTCTGGCCCCACTTTTGCTCGGCCGAGGAGATGAACTCGTCGACGACGGTCTGCGCGCCGTTGACGAAGTCACCGAACTGGGCCTCCCAGATGACCAGCGACTCCGGACGGGCCAGCGAGTAGCCGTACTCGAAGCCCATCGCCGCGTACTCGCTGAGCAGCGAGTCGTAGACGTTGTACCGGGCCTGGTCCTCGGAGAGGTAGAGCAGCGGGGTGTAGTCCTCGCCGGTCTTCTGGTCGACGAGCACCGCGTGGCGCTGGCCGAACGTGCCGCGGCGGGTGTCCTGGCCGGCGAGCCGGACCGGGGTGCCCTCCATCAGCAGCGATCCGATGGCCAGCGTCTCGCCCATGCCCCAGTCGATGGTGCCGTTGTCCACCGAGGCGGCGCGGCGCTGCATCTGCGGCATCAGGCGGGGGTGGACGGTGATCCGGTCGGGGATGTTGACCTGCGACTCGGCGATCAGCTTCACGACCTCCGAGGAGACCGCGGTGGACACGGCCACCGGGAACTCGGCCTGGACGTCCGGGACATGCGGCTGGGACGGCGCGGAGGTGGCTTCGCGGACCTCCGCGAACACCTTCTCCAGCTGGCCCTGGAAGTCCTGGAGCGCCTGCTCGGCCTCTTCCAGCGTGATGTCGCCGCGACCGATGAGGGACTCGGTGTAGAGCTTGCGTACCGAGCGCTTCTTGTCGATCAGCGTGTACATCTGCGGGTTGGTGAACTCCGGGTTGTCGCCCTCGTTGTGACCGCGGCGGCGGTAGCAGATGAGGTCGATGACGACGTCCTTGTTGAACGTCTGCCGGTACTCGAAGGCGAGCCGCGCGACGCGGACCACGGCCTCCGGGTCGTCACCGTTGACGTGGATGATCGGCGCCTCGATCATGCGCGCGACGTCCGTCGCGTACATCGAGGAGCGCGACGCCTCCGGGGCGGCGGTGAAGCCGACCTGGTTGTTGATGACGACGTGCACGGTGCCACCGGTGCGGTAGCCGCGCAGCTGCGACATGTTGAGCGTCTCTGCGACGACGCCCTGGCCGGCGAAGGCCGCGTCTCCGTGGAGCGCGACCGGCAGGACCGTGAAGTCCGTGCCCGCCTTGTTGATGATGTCCTGCTTGGCGCGGGCGATGCCCTCCAGGACCGGGTCGACCGCCTCCAGGTGCGAGGGGTTGGCGGCCAGCGAGACCTTGATCTGCTCGCCGTCCAGACCGGTGAAGGTGCCCTCGGCGCCCAGGTGGTACTTGACGTCACCGGAGCCGTGCATCGACCGGGGGTCGAGGTTGCCCTCGAACTCGCGGAAGATCTGCGCGTACGACTTGCCGACGATGTTCGCCAGCACGTTCAGCCGGCCGCGGTGGGCCATGCCGATGACGACCTCGTCGAGGCGGGCCTCGGCCGCGGAGTCGATGACCGCGTCGAGCAGCGGGATGACGGACTCGCCGCCCTCCAGCGAGAACCGCTTCTGGCCGACGTACTTGGTCTGCAGGAACGTCTCGAACGCCTCCGCGGCGTTGAGCCGGCGCAGGATCCGCAGCTGCTCCTCGCGCTCCGGCGCGGGGCGCGGACGCTCCACCCGGTCCTGGAGCCACTTGCGCTCCTTCGGGTCCTGGATGTGCATGAACTCGATGCCGGTGGTGCGGCAGTACGACTCACGCAGGACGCCGAGGATGTCGCGGAGCTTCATCAGGGTCTGCCCGGCGAAGCCGCCGACGGCGAAGTCCCGCTCCAGGTCCCACAGGGTGAGGCCGTGCTCGGTGATGTCCAGGTCGGGGTGCTTGCGCTGGCGGTACTCCAGCGGGTCGGTGTCGGCCATGACGTGGCCGCGGACCCGGTAGGAGTGGATCAGCTCGAAGACCCGCGCGGCCTTGGTGACGTCGTCGTCGTGCGAGGCGTCGATGTCCTTGAGCCAGCGGACCGGCTCGTAGGGGATGCGGAGCGCCTTGAAGATCTCGTCGTAGAACCCGTTCTCGCCGAGCAGGAGCTGGCTGAGGATCCGCAGGAACTCGCCGGAGGCGGCGCCCTGGATGACCCGGTGGTCGTACGTCGAGGTCAGCGTCATGACCTTGGAGATGCCGAGCTTGTTCAGGGTGTCCTGCGAGGTGCCCTGGAACTCCGCCGGGTAGTCCATCGCGCCGACGCCCATGATGAGGCCCTGTCCGGGCATCAGGCGGGGCACCGAGTGAACGGTGCCGATACCGCCGGGGTTGGTCAGCGAGGCGGTGACGCCGGTGAAGTCGTCCATGCCGAGCTTGCCGTTGCGGGCCCGGCGGACGATGTCCTCGTAGGCCTGCCAGAACTCGAAGAAGTTGAGCGTCTCGGCCTTCTTGATGGCCGCGACGACCAGCTGGCGGTCGCCGTTGGGCTTCACCAGGTCGATGGCCAGACCGAGGTTGACGTGCTCCGGCTTGACCAGGGTCGGCTTGCCGTCCTTCTGGGCGAAGGAGTAGTTCATCGCCGGCATGGCCTTGAGGGCCTGCACCATCGCGTACCCGATGAGGTGCGTGAAGGAGATCTTCCCGCCCCGGGCGCGCTTGAGGTGGTTGTTGATGACGATGCGGTTGTCGAAGAGCAGCTTCACCGGGACGGCGCGGACGGACGTGGCCGTCGGCAGCTCCAGCGAGGCGTTCATGTTCTTCGCGACAGCGGCCGATGGGCCGCGCAGCGTCACGTACTCCGGGCCGGCCGGAGCCTCGGTCGCCGGAGCGGCCGGGGCCTTCGCGGCCGGAGCCGGGGCGGCCTTCGCCGGAGCCGGAGCCGCCTTGGCGGGAGCCGCCGGGGCGGGCGCGGCAGCGGCGGGCGCCGGGGCAGCGGGTGCTGCCGGGGCCTGGGCCGCGGGCTTCGCGGGCGCGGCCGGCGCGGTGTGGTCGGTGGCGGTCGGCGCGGTCACGGCCGGGGCCGCAGGCGCAGCAGCCCCCGCGGCTGCGGCGCCGGGAACGGGCTTGTCCGCCGTGCCGGACGTACCCGGCTTGTAGTCGGCGAAGAAGTCCCACCAGGCGCGATCGACCGAATTGGGATCCTGGAGGTACTGCTGGTAGATCTCGTCGACGAGCCACTCATTGGGGCCGAAAGCTGCAGCCGGGTCGGAACCCGGGCTGGCTTGGTCGGTGGAGATGCTCGAGTTACTGGGGGACTGAGACGACACGGCGGCAACCGCCCTCTTCCGCTTCACAAGGTGGTGGACAGCGGAAATCAAGGCTACGCCTCCCGGGCCGTTCCATGCGGACCGGGCCGGTCTTCGTCGTGCAAGTCACATCGAAAGTCGGGTTTCGGCGCAGGAAATGGCGGGAAACAAGCTTGGTTCCGCATTGCTCCGGGTACGCGAGACCGCAGTTACGGCCCCTTGGACCGTACCCCTTGAACAGAACACGCAGAACGTGCCCTTCCGGTTCGAACCCTATGTCAACCTCGTGGTTGTTGGATCCCCGGAAGGGTGACGCGGATGCGGCATCCGCGAGCTGATTCGGCCACACCGATCCGTCCGCCGTGCAGATCCACGGCCCAGCGGGCGATCGCCAGACCCAGCCCCGTACCGCCGTCGCTGCCAGGACCGTGCGGCGAGGTCACCTCGCCGCGGTTGAAACGCTCGAAGACCCGGTGCCGCTCGGACTCCGGAATGCCGGGGCCCTCGTCCAGGACCTCCAGATCCAGTGACTCGGGCTGGGCCCCGCGCCGCGCGAGCACCGTGACCCGGCCGTGCGGCGGGCTGTGCTTCACCGCGTTGTCGATCAGGTTGGCCACCACCTGGTGCAGCCGCTCCGCGTCCGCGTGCGCGGTCAGCTCGGGCGGGGAGACGTCCAGGTGCAGATGGACGTCCTTGCGGGTGGAGTTCCCCGAGCCGGAGGAGAGCCGGCGGTGGGCGGCGGCGAGATTCGCCTCCTTCAGCACCCCCGACAGGTACGGCCACACCTCGAAACGATTGGCCCTCAGCGTGACCACACCGTTGTCGAGCCGCGACAGGTCCAGCAGCGTCTCCACCAGCCTGCCGAGCCGCTCGGTCTGTTTGAGGGCCGTGCGCATCGTCTCCGGATCGGCCGAGGACACCCCGTCCACGACGTTCTCCAGCACGGCTCTCAGCGCCGCGATGGGCGTGCGCAGCTCATGTGAGACATTCGCCACCAGCTCCTTGCGGTGCCGGTCCACGGACTCCAGGTCGTCCGCCATCAGATTGATCGTCTGCGCCAGGTCGCCCAGTTCGTCACGCCGGTCGGCGCCACTCACCCGTCTGGTGTAGTCGCCGTGCGAGATCGACCGGGCCACGGCTCTCATCTCGTCCAGCGGCGCGGTCAGACCGTGTGCCACGAACTGGGTGATCAGCAGGGTCGCGATGACCGAGAACACCGTGATGAACCGCAGCTCGGTCCGTGTGCGCAGGGCCACCAGCAGCAGCCCGGTCGTGATGAACACCGAGACCACGACGAGCGTGCCCAGCTTGGCCTTGATCGAGAACGGCCGCAGACCCGGTCCGGGCGGGGTCATGGCGCCGGGGTCTCCAGGGCGTAGCCGACACCGTGCACGGTACGGATCCGCTCCGCGCCGATCTTCCGGCGCAGCGCCTTGATGTGGCTGTCCACGGTCCGGGTGCCCGAGGCGTCCGCCCAGTCCCAGACCTCCGCCAGCAACTGCTCCCGGGAGAGCACCGCACGCGGGGTGTTGGCCAGGCAGACCAGCAGGTCGAACTCGGTCGGCGTCAGATGGACGTCGTCCGCGCGCACCCGCACCCGGCGCTGCGCGTGATCGATCTCCAGCTCGCCGAGGCGCAGTATGCCGCTGCGCGGCGTCACGGCGGCCAGCGCGGCCCGCTCGACCCGGCGCAGCAGGACGTGCACCCGGGCCGCCAGCTCGCGCATGGAGAACGGCTTGGTCATGTAGTCGTCGGCGCCGACCCCGAGGCCGACGAGCATGTCGGTCTCGTCGTCCCGGGCGGTCAGCATCAGCACCGGCACCGGGCGCTGTGCCTGTACCCGGCGGCAGACCTCGAGCCCGTCGAAACCGGGAAGCATGATGTCGAGCACCATCAGATCCGGCTGCCAGGCCTCGGCCGCGTCCACGGCCGCGGGGCCGTCGAGCGCGGTCTGCACCAGAAAGCCCTCGGCCCGCAGCCGGGCGGAAATGGCATCGACGATCGTCGCGTCGTCCTCGACCACCAGCACCCGGCGCTGTGCGCCCGGGGTGGCCGCGACACCGTTGTGGGTGGTGTGTGTCTGTTCCATCGCCCCGCCCCTGCCCGCTCTCACGGGGGCCATTCCCCCGGACGCGCGGTTTTCGCTTGTGAATTTCGTGGGAGATCCCGCTATCGGCAAGCAGCGTAAAGGCAGCGGGCGCCTTCCGGCTACGCAGGGTGCAAGGGCACAGGAGTGCGTTGGTCGCGCAAAGGTGGCGGAGTGTCGCTCTTGTGGCGCTTGGCCCCCGGGCGTCCCAGGGGCCCGCATACCCGGCGGGGGAATCTCAAGCTGCTCGAATTGCGAGATGGACCACGTCGGGAACGCCTCGGGCAACGCCTACTTCTTCGGTTCGAACCCCATGGAATCCGGCATTGCGCAAGGCTTGTTCGAATTCGCCGGACGGCTGTGCGGACCACACCGCGAGCACCCCGCCGGGGGTGAGCCGCCGGTGGCAGTCGGCGAGACCGGCGGGGGAGTAGAGGTCGCCGTTGTCCTCCGTGACGGTCCAGTCCGGCCCGTTGTCGATGTCCAGACACAGCGCGTCGTAACGTTGCGTAGTCGTACGGAGATGGGCCACCAGGTCCGTCGTCAGGATCTCGGTCCGCGGATCGGCGAGCGCCTCCCCTGAGACACCGGCCAGCGGCCCGTCCAGGTGCCAGTCCACGATGGCCTGCTCCCGCTCCACCACCGTGATCCGGCCCCAGCGCGGCTCGGCGGCGGCCCGGACGAGCGAGAACCCGACCCCCAGCCCGCCGATGAGCACCGCCGGGGCGGTCCGCCCGGCAGGCAGCGCGGCCAGTGCGGCATCGATCAGCAGCCGCTCGGAGCGCCCGTCGGATGTGTCCATCAGGAAGCACCCGTTGGCGATGATCTCGTAGTCGTCGCCCCGCCTGCGCAGGACGACCTCCCCGTACGGTCCCTCGCGGCGGTCGAGGGTGACAGGGGCGAGGGCGTCGGGGCCGTAGGTGTGGTGCATGGTGCTGGTCTCCGGTGGATGGTCGGCGGGTGTCACCGCCGGTCGGTGTCGCGCCCATCCTGGCCCGGCCGGCCACGCCCGGGCCAGCGGATTGCCCGATCGGGCCCCGGGCGGGCGCCTGCGGGACGCATCCGGTCAGCCGCGCTCGGAGCGGGCCCCGCGCACCGCGAGCAGCGCCGCTCCCACCCCGTACGCCAGCAACGCCACGACCCACGCCGCCACCTGCGGTCCCGGCTGCATCGGCCAGGCCCACACGGCGGCCGGCCCGCCCGGGGTGCGCGGCGCCGCCAGGTACACCGCGCCGCCGTAGACGGTCATCGGCAGCCAGCTCAGCCGGGCCCCGATCAGGGCGGCGGAGGCGGCCGCCACCCCGCTCGCGCCGAGCACGTTACGGATCATGCCCGGTGCGCCGAACGCCTCGGGGTGCCCGGGGACGGCCAGCGCGAGCGCCGCGGCGGCCGGCAGGGTGAGCGCGAGCAGATGCGCGAGCCGCCGCGGCCACCAGCGGCGCACAGCGGTCCGGTCGAGCTCGTCGGCGGCGGCGTACAGGCTGGTGCCGACCGCGGCGGACACCAGCAGGGGGGCCAGCACGAGGACCGGGACGCGGGCGGTGTGGTCGAAATCCGGCCGGTCCTCCAGCCAGTCGGCGGCCCAGGCGGCGAACAGGACGACGCAGGCCAGCGTGAGGGCGGTACGGGGGAGTCCGCGGGAGCGGATGTAGAGAAGCGGCAGCTCCGGCCGGAGCGCGGAGCGGTTCGGTACGGCGTCGGCGGTGGCGTTCACAGGACGGGGACCTCCGACGCGTCGCAGCTCTCGCGCGTGGCCAGGTAGCGGCCGAGCCAGACGCGGCGCTCGGGGGCGGGCATGGCTTCGAGGCGGCGGAACCGGGGGGCCTTCTCCGCGCCGGGGGGCTGCGCGGCGCCGGGGCCGGCGAGCCAGTTCGTGACGGCGTCGTCCGTGTCCATGACCCGGGTGGAGTCGTCCGAACCGTCCGGATTCCCGGCATCCGGGGAATCCGGGCACTCCCGCCTTCGCTCGAACGCGATCGATGCCGCCGCCTGCCATGCGAGGTTCTCGGGCCTGCTCAGCCGGTCGCGGACGATCCCCCAGCCCCGGGCGGGCATCGACAGCTGGACCTCATCGGATCCCTCCCGGACCTCGTGATCCACATACCTGACCGGCGCCCCCGGCACTCCGTCCAGCCGCCCGATGAGCCCTGACAGTGCCCGGGACACCTGCGGCAGAAACGTCGCGTCGAGCCCGTTCAGGCACACCCGCGGGGTGCCTTCCGTGCAGACCACGCGGGCGCGGGCGGGATCGTCGCGGAGCAGACCGGGGCCGTTGTGCACGATCAGCGGCGCGACCGCCGCCGCCACGGCGAGCGGTACGACGGCGAGGAACCTGCGCCGGGCCGCGTGGGCGACCAGCACGGTCAGGGCGAGCCCGCAGGTCCACGCCACCATCGCCGGGGCGAACCACCACACGGGCAGCCGGCCGCTGAGCCCGTACTGAAGGGTCGGGTCGAGGTACCGCGCCGACGACTCCGAGTAGTTCGGCACACCGAGCGCGACGTACAGCACCACGGCAAGGGCGGGCGGGGCCAGCCTCCACCGGCACCGCTGACCGACGGCGAACCCCAGCAGCCCGACGGCCACCAGGAAGCCGCAGTCCACGACGGCGAAGGACGGGTACGGGCTGCCTCCTCCGGCGTACGGCCAGGTGGCCAGCAGCGAGGCGGCCAGCACGAGGAGATACCCGGCGACCGCCCAGAGCGCGAGCGGCAGCGCCGCCACGACGACCCGTGTGGACCTGGCACGCGGGGTGGAGAGCCAGAGCCCGGCGGTCGAGCGCCGGTGTTCGCGGGCGCCCTGCCAGCAGGACGCGGCCGCCAGCAGCGGACCCGCGAGCAGGGTGGCGGCCGGGTGGAGGTACCCCTGCGTCTCGCCCCAGTCGCCCTGCCAGGTGTCGGCCTTGGCCGCCATGGTGACGCCGAGCGTGACCGCCGTACAGGCACCGGTCCACGGTGCGACGCCGCGACGCAGCTCGGTGCGGAGCGCGCGGAGCGTCGGACGGTACGCGGCGGGCGAGCGGGTGGGGCTGGGGGCGGGGGAGTCCCGCTGCTCGGGGGCGAGGGTGCCGGTCGTCGTCATCGGGCGCCCGCCGTCGCACGGTGGGCGCGCAGGGCGGCGGTGTAGCCGCGCTCGATCGGGCTGCCGGCCAGGCCCGCGTCGCCGGCTTCGCCGGCCTCGCCGCCGAGGGCCGACAGCTCGGCCGTGGTACCCCGGTACGCGATCCGGCCCGCCTCGATCAGCGTCACATCGGCGCAGGCCGTGGCCACGTCCTCGACGAGATGCGTGGAGAGGATCACCGTGGCCCGTTCGCCGAGCTCCCGCATCAGGGTGCGGAACTCCACCCGCTGTTCCGGGTCGAGACCGGCGGTCGGTTCGTCGAGCAGCAGCAGATCCGGTTCGTTGACGATCGCCTGGGCGATGCCCACGCGCCGCACCATGCCGCCCGACAGGGTCTTCATCCGGGCGTCGATCCGGTCGGCCAGGCCCACCCGCTCCACCGCACGCTCCACCGCGGCCGCGGTCCGCGCGCCGTCCATCTCCTTGAGCCAGGCCACATAGGCGACGAACTCGCGGACGGTGAACCCCGGGTAGAAGCCGAACTGCTGCGGCAGATAGCCCAGCCTGCGCCGGACCGCCGCGCGACCGCGGTGGTCCGCTGCCGCACCCGCCTCGCTGCCCAACAGCTCGACCCGCCCGGAGGCCGGAGCGGCCGCCGTGGAGACGACCCGGATCAGCGAGGTCTTCCCGGCGCCGTTCGGCCCGAGAAGCCCGTGCACGCCGGGCCCGAAGTCGAGATCGATGCCGTCCAGGACGGTCGTACGGCGGTATCGGACCGTCAGCCCGGTAACGCTGACTGTGCTGCTCACACGATCACGCTCATGACTTCTCCAGGTGGTCGAAGGATCTGCGGCGCAGGACCAGCAGCCCGGCGCAGAGCACGGCCGCCGCCGCCCAGACGCCCTGGGCGGCGGGCCCCGCGAAGTAACGGGCGGCTTCCGCCAGGGGCTCGCCGAGCCCGGAGGAGCGCGTTCGGACGGCCGGCAGGACGACGGCCGCGGCCCAGCACGCGGCGACCGACGAGGTTCCGGTGCGGCAGCCGACGTAACTGCCCAGCGCCAGCGCCGCCAGCGTCATGGCCAGTCCCGGCAGCAGCCACGCCGCTGCCCCCGGGCCGCCGCCCGACGCGGGCAGCACCGCCCAGGCCAGCGCGAGCACCGGGACGGCCACCACCAGTACCGCCGCCGTCCTGATCAGCAGCAGCCGCAGCCCGCCGCCCGGGGTCGTGACGGCGATCTCGTGGACCGGGTCGGCGGAGCGCCCGTAGGAGACGCCGACCCCGGTGAGCGGCAGCACCGGCGCGACGACCAGGAGCAGGGGCCGCGCCGAGTCGTCGAGCCCGCCCCCGTAGGCCAATGCGACGGCCCCGAGCGCCACCAGCACCAGCGCCGCCGCCCATGCCCCCCGCAGGGCGGGACCGGCGGCCCACAGCACCCGCCCGATCCGGCCGGCGGCTCCCGGCACCGGCCACCGCGGGAGCCCCCGCCCCCGTGCCGGCCCGGGTACCCGCTCCGCAGCCACCGCCGCCAGCACCGCCGTCCGCACCCCCGCCAGCAGCGCTACCGCCTCCCCCTGCTCGCGCACCGACGCCGACACCCGGGCCGCGCAGTGCGCGCACGACTCGACGTGCTTCTCCAGGGACCAGGCATCCGTCTCGGCGGCCGTTCCGGCGGCGTACCGCCCGGCCAGTTCGTCGCCCACGTGCCAGACCGTCATGCCGTGCCTCCCAGCGGACCGTTCTCCACAACCAGCCGGTCCAGCGCGGTCCGCAGTTCGCGACGGGCCCGCGACGCCCGGGTCTTGACCGTTCCCTCCGGTATGCCGAGCAGCCGGGCGGCCTCCCGGGTGGTGAGGCCGTCGATGACCGTGGCCCGCAGGACCTCCCGGAGTTCGGGCGAGATCCGGTCCAGCGCGGCGCCCACATCGCCGTATTCGAGGCCTGCAAGCACCCGGTCCTCGGCGGACGGCACGGCCGCCGCCCACCGGTCGCCGTCGGCGTGCTCGGCCCGCGCCGCCCGCTCCGTCCTGGCCCGGCTCCGCTGCGCGTCGACGAGTCGGCGGGCGGCGATCACCCAGAGCCAGCCGCCCGCCTCGGCGCCCCGGTGCGAGCCCGCCGAGCGCCAGGCCGTGACGAAGGTGTCCTGGAGGACCTCCCGTACCGTCTCGGGGTCGGCGCAACGCCGGTTCAGCCGGGCCAGCAGCCAGCCGGAGTGCCGGTCGTAGAGAGCGGCCAGGGCCGTCGTCTCCCCCTGTGCGACGGCGCGCAGCAGCGCCTCGTCGGTCGGTTCGTCCCCCGGGGGGCGCAAGTGGCTCACACCTCCTCTATCGGAGGCCGGGCCCCGTCCGGTTCACGAATCCGGTGGGTGGACGCGGTCAGGGTCTCGGCGCCTTCTCGCCGTGCACCGCGATGTGTTCGGCCGCCAGCCAGGGAGCGAGGTCGTCGACCAGCATCGACAGGACGGCCGGGTCGGTGGTCGGGGCGCGGCCCGTGCGGGCGGCCAGCCGCATCTGCCCGGCCCGTTCGGGCAGGTCCGGGCGGTAGCGGGCGAACAGTTCGGCGGATTCGGTCAGATCGCTGGTCCAGCCGCCCCACTGCGGCATCACCAGGGTGAAGCCGGTGCGGACGATCCGGCGGGCGACGCCGCGGCTCATGGTGAGGCGTTCGGCGTCCGTGGTGGCCCCGGCCGCGCGCTCGTGCCAGCGGGGGAGCAACAGGCACAGATCACCGTTGGTCTCACGGGCGAGCAGCGAGGTCGGCCGGTAGCGCGGCAGCTGTGCGGCCAGGTCGTCGCCGAGCAGCGGTGTGCACAGACAGGCGACGAAGAAGCCTCCGTCGTGGCGTTCGAGCTCGCTGAGCAGTGTGGCCGCGCCGTCCAGCAGGATGCCGACGCCGTCGACCACGTCGAACGCGGTGTCCAGTGCGGTTTCGATCCCGTCGGCGTCGGCCCGGTCCCGGTCGGTGGGCCGGTCCCGAAGGGCGAGCAGCAGGTCCAGGTCGGAGACGCCGGGGACGGCCGTGCCGCGCGGAACGCTGCCGTAGACGTAGGCGCTGTCCAGCCGGTCGGGACCGAAGACCTCGGCGATGCGCGTACGGGCCGCGTCCACGACCGCCGCGAACGGCGCGGGCACCCGCTCCAGGGAGCCCTCCCGCGCGATCGTGCCGTCCTGGTCCAGCCCTCGGTCTTCGCTCATGCGGGCACTCTGCCCTGTCGCGCGGGCCGGCGCCGACCCCTTTTCGGGTGGCCTCAGCGCGCCCGGGACGCCGGCGCGGTGAACGTCACGTCCGACGCCGCCACGGTGACCTCGGCGTCCCCGCTGATGGCCCACGCGGCGACCCGCGACACCACCGCCGCCGGGACCGCCCCGCTGATCCCCGGGGCCGCCGGGACGTCCTGCGTCGCGTGGGCGTCGTACGGGAGGGCGACCCGGTACCCCAGCGCCAGGGCGGTGCGAGCCGTGGCCTGGACGCACATCTCCGACATCACTCCGCACACCACCAGAGATTCGACACCGGCCCCGGCCAGCAGCTCCCCGAGCGATGTGCCCGCGAAGCCGTCGTCCCTGGTCTTGCGGATCACGCGCTCGGCCGGGCCCTCCTCGACGGGAAGGTGCAGCGCCCAGCCCGGTGTGTGCGGCTCGTCCCCGGAACCGGGTGCGCCGTCGTTCTGGAGGTGGACGACCAGGGCGCCTCCGCGGCGGGCCCGTGCCAGCAGGTCCGCCGTGCGGTCCAGCAGTACGGCCGCGCCGGGCACCGCCCGCCCGCCCGTCACCCCCGCCTTCTGGACGTCCACGACCAGCAGGGCCTGCGAGGGGAGCGTGTATGCGGTCATGGCGTCATCCTGTCCGCCGCGAGCCGGGCCTTCCAGGGATTTTGCGGGCGCTGTTCCGTGTTGCACACAAGGCGTGCGAAGGCAGCCACCCCCCGATCGCTCACAGCGAACACACCCCGGGGAACATTGAGCGACTCAGAAGCATTGAGTCTGCATAGCTCAACTTGACTGCCGAAGGGGAGATCATGGCTACCGAGTCCAATGCGGTCACACCGCTCACCCTGCCTGTGCTGCCGCTCGACGACGAGGTCGTGCTGCCCGGAATGGTGGTGCCTCTGGACCTGTCCGACACCGACGTACGCGCCGCGGTGGAGTCCGCCCAGGCCGCGGCCCGTGAGGGCGGCGGCAAGCCCGAGGTGCTGCTCGTTCCGCGCATCGACGGCACCTACACGGGAATCGGTGTCGTCGGCACCGTCGAGCAGGTCGGGCGGCTGTCCGACGGCGATCCCGGCGCGCTCATCCGCGGCCGGGGCCGGGTACGGATCGGCGCCGGGACCGGCGGACCGGGTTCCGCGCTCTGGGTGGAGGGGACCCGGGTCGACGCGTCGGCCCCCGACCCCCTCCCCGGAGCCGCCGCCGAACTGGCCAAGGAGTACAAGGCGCTCGCCACCAGCTGGCTGAAGCAGCGCGGCGCCTGGCAGGTCGTGGACCGGGTCCAGCAGATCGAGGACATCTCCGCGCTCGCCGACAACTCCGGATACTCGCCCTTCCTGACCATCACCCAGAAGGTGCAGCTGCTGGAGACCGCCGACGCGGTCGCCAGGCTGAGGCTCGCCGTCCAGTGGCTCGGTGAACACCTCGCCGAGCAGGACGTCGCCGAGTCCATCGCCAAGGATGTCCAGGAGGGCGTCGACAAGCAGCAGCGCGAGTTCCTGCTGCGGCGCCAGCTCGACGCCGTGCGCAAGGAGCTCTCCGAACTCAACGGCGACTCCGGTTCCGGTGACGAGTCCGACGACTACCGTGCGCGCGTCGAGGCCGCCGACCTTCCCGAGCACGTCCGTGCGGCCGCCATCAAGGAGGTCGACAAGCTGGAGCGCTCCTCCGACCAGAGCCCCGAGGGCTCCTGGATCAGGACCTGGCTCGACACCGTCCTCGAACTGCCGTGGACCGAGCGGACCGAGGACGCCTACGACATCAAGGGCGCCCAGGAGATCCTGGACGCGGAACACGCGGGCCTCCAGGACGTGAAGGAGCGCATCACCGAGTACCTCGCGGTACGCAAGCGGCGTGCCGACCGCGGTCTCGGAGTGGTCGGCGGGCGTCGCGGCGGAGCGGTGCTGGCCCTGGTGGGTCCCCCTGGCGTCGGCAAGACCTCGCTGGGCGAGAGCGTCGCGCACGCCATGGGCCGTGAGTTCGTCCGCGTCGCACTCGGCGGCGTCCGGGACGAGGCGGAGATCCGGGGCCATCGGCGCACCTACGTCGGCGCGCTTCCGGGACGCATCGTCAGGGCCATCAAGGAGGCCGGTTCGATGAACCCGGTCGTCCTGCTCGACGAGATCGACAAGGTCGGCTCCGACTTCCGGGGCGACCCGGCCGCGGCCCTGCTCGAAGTGCTCGACCCGGCCCAGAACCACACCTTCCGCGACCACTACCTGGAGGTCGAACTCGACCTCAGCGACGTCGTCTTCCTGGCCACCGCCAACGTCCTGGAGGCGATCCCGGAGGCCCTGCTCGACCGGATGGAGCTGGTCAGGCTCGACGGCTACACCGAGGACGAGAAGGTCGTCATCGCCCGCGACCACCTGCTCCCGCGCCAGCTGGAGCGGGCCGGTCTGGAGCCCGACGAGGTCGCTCTCGACGAGTCGGCGCTGCGGAAGCTGGCCGGCGAGTACACGAGGGAGGCCGGCGTCCGGAACCTGGAGCGGGCCGTGGCCCGGCTGCTCCGCAAGGTGGCGGCCCAGCACGAACTGGGCGACCGGGAACTGCCGTTCACGGTGGCCGACGAGGACCTGCGCGGTCTGATCGGCCGGCCGCACCACGTCCCGGAGTCCGCCCAGGACCCGGCCGAGCGCCGCACAGCGGTGCCGGGTGTGGCCACCGGGCTCGCGGTGACCGGCGCCGGGGGCGATGTGCTCTTCGTGGAGGCATCGCTCGCCGATCCGGAGACCGGGGCGTCCGGACTGACCCTCACCGGTCAGCTCGGCGACGTCATGAAGGAGTCCGCGCAGATCGCGCTGAGCTTCCTGCGTTCGCACGGCGCGGAGCTGGAGCTGCCGGTCGCCGACCTCAAGGACCGGGGCGTGCACATCCACTTCCCGGCGGGTGCCGTCCCCAAGGACGGCCCGAGCGCGGGCATCACCCTGACGACCGCGCTGGCCTCGCTGCTCTCCGGACGGCTGGTCCGTACGGATGTGGCGATGACCGGTGAGGTCTCGCTGACCGGGCGGGTGCTGCCGATCGGCGGCCTGAAGCAGAAGCTGCTCGCCGCCCACCGGGCCGGCATCACCACCGTGGTGATCCCGCAGCGCAACGAGGCCGACCTGGACGACGTCCCCGCCGAGGTGCTGGACACCCTGGAGGTCCACCCGGTCACCGACGTCCGCCAGGTCCTGGAGATCGCCCTCGCCCCGGCCTCGGCCCCGGCGGAGCGGAGGATCCCGGCCGCCGCGTAGGCGCCGCACAGTGACGGGCGTGGCGCCACGGGCGCGGCCGGTACGGACGGCCCGTCTCCCCCTCGCGGGGAGGCGGGCCGTTTCGCGTGCGGGACCCGGCGGGCTGCCCGGCGACCCCTGGCGGCGCGGAATACGGGACAGGCCTCAGGGGCGGTAGATCGTGCCCGGGACCGGCTCGGCGGGCGCCATCAGCTGGGGCACCGTCACGAAGGTGTAGCCCTGCTTCTTCAGCGCGTCGATGATGCCCGGCACCGCGGGCACCGAGCCCTTGTAGATGTCGTGCAGCAGGATGATGCCGTCCTTGCTCGCCTGGTCGAGTATCCGCTTCTTGATCAGCGCGGAGTCGGTCGTCGAGTAGTCCTTGGCGGTGGCGCTCCACAGGATCTGCGAGAGCCCCAGGTCCTTGCTGATCTTGGAGACGGTGTCGTCGGTACGGCCCTGCGGCGGGCGCATCAGCCTCGGCTTCCTGCCGGTGATCGCGGCTATCGCGTCCTGCGTCTTCTCCAGCTCGGCGCGTATCTGGGCGGGCTTCTTGTCCGTCAGGATCTCGTGCGACCAGGTGTGGTTGGCCACCTCGTGCCCCTCGGCCTCGATGCGGCGAACCGTGTCGGGGTGCTTCTTCACATGGTTCTTGCCCAGCAGGAAGAAGGTCGCGTGGATCTTCTCCTTCTTGAGGATGTCCAGCAGGCGGGGGGTGTCCTCGGCCGGGCCGGCGTCGAAGGTCAGGGCTATGCACTTGGCCTTGCGGCAGTCCACCGGGCCGAACGACCCCTTGGCGTCGGAACCGGCGTCGGCCCGTGCGGAGCCGGGGGCGGTGGTCTCCATCGAGCAGCCGCTCAGCGTCAGGGTGAGCGCCGTCACAAGAGCGACGGCCAACCCCGCACCGATCGACTTCGTCCTATTGGGCACGGCAGGTCACTCCCTCGTGGCTGGACGGCGCACACGCTGTGCGTCCCGAAGGACTATACACAGTGCGTATACATGCGGTGTATAGCGGGCGGATCGACTCGCTCCCACAGCGAAGTGCCTGCTCAGGCGCGTGAAATGGGGAAAACCCGGCGACGGGGTGCGTCACCGGGTTCTCCTGCGTGGACGGTGCTGCCGGACGGCCGGCGGCGGAACGGCTCAGCCGTTGGCCAGCGCCTGTACGCGGTCCAGGGCGCCGTTGAAGTGGCTGTGGTCGCCCACCGTGGGGCCCGTCGAGGTGTACTGCCACATCGTGTAGAAGTCCCAGCCCGCCGGAAGCGCACCGACGGCGGAGGCGTAACGGGCCACCCAGAGCGGGTTGGTGGTGCCGAAGCCCGCGTTGTTGCCCGTGCAGGTCTGCCACCAGCTCGTCGCGGTGTAGATGACCGCGTCCCGTCCGGTGCGCGCCTTGTAGGTGTTCACGAAGTCACGGATCCAGGCGACCATCGCGGCCGGGCTCTTGCCGAAGCACTGGTCGCCGTACGGATTCCACTCGATGTCGAGCGCGCCCGGCAGGGTCCGGCCGTCCTTGGACCAGCCGCCGCCGTGGTCCACGAAGTAGTTGGCCTGGACGGCGCCGCTCGTGGTGTCCGGGGTGGCGAAGTGGTACGAGCCGCGGATCATTCCCACGTTGTACGAGCCGTTGTACTGCTGGGTGAAGTCCTCGTTCGTGTAGTACGTGCCCTCGGATGCCTTGACGTAGGCCCACTTGGCGCCGCTTCCCCACAGGGCCGCCCAGTTCACCGCGTCCTGGTGGCCGCTGACGTCCACGCCCTCGGTCTGCGCGGCGCGGGTGCCGATGGGCAGTGCGCCCTGGCCGTCGTGGGCGATGACCCCCATGCCCATGGTGGCCGAACCCCGGACGGGCTTCGCGGGGGCCGGGTTGTCGGTGGCGCCCGCGGCGCCGGGAAGGGCGACGAGGAGGGAGAGGGCTGCGAGCAGGGTTCCCGCGGCCGCGAGGCGCGAGCGGCGGGATGTCTTGGAGCCGGATCTGTGCACGGGCATTGCGTGCCTCCGAGGCTTCAGTGGGGGGATCTGCTGATCCAGGGACCGGCGGACGCACCCCTGGTGGCGCGTCATGGTGTGAACACGCCACGTATGACGCTACGCACGTAGACCCGGGCTGTGGAAGAGGGCCTGGACGGTGCCGTTGGTCTACTCCTGCGAAATACTGGCGGAGCTGCGGCGATGACCGGCGGTGGAAGAAACTTTCAGCGGCAGGAAAGCTCATGAGGGGTGTTGACGTGCACGGGAGCGAAAAAGGGAGTGAACCCGGCATTGCAGGGGGGAGTGGTGTGGACCACGAATTCCTGGCTCTGGAGCTGGAGTTGGCGGTGTTCCTGCGCCGCGCACGGGCCAATTCCGGTGAAATGGCGCGCGAGGTGCATCCGGAGCTGGAAGCCGCCGCCTACGGACTCTTCGTGCGGCTGGAGTCGGCGGGCCGGCAGCGGGCCACGGATCTCGCCTCGTACTTCGGGGTCGGCAAGGCCACCATGAGCCGTCAACTGCGCGCCCTGGAGAACCTCGGACTGGTGGCGCGCGAACCGGATCCCGCCGACGGGCGGGCCTTCCTCGTCGGGCTCACCGACGAGGGCCTCGACCGCTTCCGCCGTGTCCGGGACGCGCGCCGGGACCGCTATGTCCGCAAGCTCGCCGACTGGGACCGGGCCGAGGTCGCGGAACTGGCGAGGCTGCTGCACCACTTGAACGCCCGCGCAGAGGACTGACGGCTCCACATCCGGGCGGCCGGCCCCCGCCGCTCCGCCTCACGGCTCCACGTAGACCGCTGTCGCGTCGTCGTGCGTCTTGCCGCGCCGCAGCCGGACGCGGTCCGTGTCCGCCTCCTCCAGGGCCCGGACCCGGTCGATCAGCTCCTGGGGCCCCTCCTTGCGCAGCACCCCGAGGCAGTCCGCCCAGTCGCCCTCGCCGAACATCTCCGTCCAGCGGCTCGCCCCGTCCGTCATCGCGGCCAGTGCCCGCACCTCGGCGCGAGGCGTACGGCCCGTCACCGCGCGGTGCGCGACGGCCGGATCGGCGGCGGCGGTGAAGAAGCCGCCCTCCTTGTTCCGGACCTGTGCGTCGGCGATGGCGTCGGAGGCGAGCGAGCCCGGCGGCAGCCGGTCGAGCCGGTCGTCCAGCAGGGCGCGCACCGACCCGTCCGGCGACTCGACGAGGAGCACCGAATCGGAGAGGACCAGGTGTTCGATCTCGGTCTCGTCCCAACGCACCATCACGACGGTTGCCTGCGGCGTACGCACGTGAGAAAGGTCACACAGGGAACGGTGCGTGTCGGCGGTGCGCCGGATGGACTCCGCCAAGATGTCCTGCAGAGTCAGATCCCGCCGCGAACCCGACAGTTCGACCAGGGCGCCGCCCAGCCGGGCGGTGAACCACGGGACCGAGTGCGCACAACCGTCGTCCCCCTGGGGTGGGGTGACCCCGTCGAGCAGCACCAGGCCCCCGCCCTGGCCGGATGCGGGAAGGACGGTGGCGGCCCAGTCCTCGTTCGGGCGGCCCGGAATGCCGGCGGCGGTGGCGAGCTCCATGCGCATGGGGTCAGTCTGCACGACGCCTTCACGAGGCCTGCACGGGCCCGTGATCGGTCCGTACCAGCAGGTCAGGCGGGCAGCTGATTCGGAGGGAATCGGTCCACCAGGTGTGCGGGCGGGCATCCTGCCAAAGGCTGACCGGAAGTTCCAGCCAGGCGTACGGGTGTGCCGTCGGGGCTCCGCGGGGAGAGTTGTTCGTCAACTCCGGAGTGTTGTTCACTCGTTCGAGTGGCGGAGCGGTTGATGCGCGCCCCCCTCTCAAAAGCACTGGAATGGTCGGAAGCCGTACCAGGGGTCGGGGCGCTCGTTCAAGTGGCCGTGCGTCACCTCTGCTTCAAGGGCGGACGAGTCAAGATTGCGAGCACCGGTGCAGAAGAAGCGGCCTCGGAGCAAGGGCGGCAAGAACAACGGTTCCGAGGTGGCGCCTTCGGCGCCGGCTGAAGGCGGGCGCCCCGTGCGCGTACGCCGTCGGCTGGTCGCGGGGGTCGCGGTCGTCGGGATCACCGTCATAGCCGCGGGAGCCCCGGCTGCCCTCGCCGCCTCGTCGGATCTGAACGATTCGCAGCGGCTGGTCACCCTCGCGGAGCTCAACCAGCAGGCCGTCGCGCTCGCGCACTCCCTCGCCGACGAGCGGGACGAGGTCACCGCCTATATCGCCGCGGGCCGGGAGGGCAAGCCCGGCGAGGCGAGCACCGCGGGCAGCCGCAGCGCCCGCGTCGACCAGCAGGTGGACGAGATGCGGGACTCGGCCCCCGCCGTGCTGCGCCGCGACCTCTCCACCATTCCCTCGCTGCGCCGCGACGCCGTCAGCGGCAAGGGTTCGGCGCTGGAGGCCCATCAGTCGTACTCAGAGGTCATCGCCAAGCTCCACGGCCTGGCCGCCGACCTCGCGGAGAAGACCCCGCCGCGCGCCGCCGAGTCGGGGCGCACCCCGCTCGCGCTCGGCCAGGCCACCGAGCACGCCTCCGCCGCCCGCGGACTGCTGCTCGCCGCGCTCGCCGTCCCCCGCAAGGAGCCCGTCACCCGGACCGACCCGTTCACCGGGCTGCCCGTCCAGACGCAGGACGAGGGCCCCACCAAGGACGACCGCACCCGTGACGAGCTGAGCGCCGCCGCCCAGCAGGCCCGCGTCGGTGAGCTCTCCTCGCTCGCCGACTTCGACCAGGCCGCCGGGTCCACCGCCCGCGACAAGCTCGCGTCCACCGTGACGGGACCCGAGGTCAACAGCGCGGAGAAGTACCTCGCCGAGCTCACCGACCGCCCGGAGCTCTCCGAATCCGACCAGCAGGTCAGCACCAAGAAGGTGGCGTCGGCGCTCTCCGCCCGGGTCGACCGGATGAGGAGCGTCGAGTCCGCGCTCACCACCGCGCAGGTCCACCGGCTGGAGCAGCTGCGCGACGACGACGTCACGGCGCTCGAACTGCGCGTCGCGCTGCTCGGCGGATGTCTGCTGATCGCCGTCGGCGTCTCCACCGCCGTGGCCCGCACGCTCACCCAGCCGCTGGCCGTGCTGCGGATCGGCGCCGCCCGTCTCGCCGCGGAGCCCGCCACCGCCGAACCCGTCCGCTACACCGGCCGCAACGACGAGTTCGCCCAGGTCGTACGGTCCATCAACGCCCTGCACGGCAGGCTGCACGGACTGCTCCACGAGTTCAACGGCCGGTTCGAGAACCTGGAGAGCGAGCGCGCCGAGCTGCTCGCCGGCCGCGAGGCACTGACCCTCCAGCGCGCCGAACTGCAGGTCCGTACGGCCGATCTGACAGCCCAGCTGGAGAAGCTGAAGAACACCGTCCACCACACCTTCGTCAACCTCTCGCTGCGCAACCTCGGCCTCGTCGAGCGCCAGCTCGGGGTCATCGAGTCGCTGGAGGAGCGCGAGCAGGACCCGGAGCGCCTCGCCACCCTCTTCAAGCTGGACCACATGGCCACGGTCATGCGCCGGCACAGCGAGAACATGCTGGTCCTCGCGGGCGCCGAGCACGGACACGCGCACCCCGGCCCGATCCCGCTGGTCGACGTGTTGCGGGCGGCGGTCAGCGAGATCGAGCGGTACGAGCGGGTCACGATCCAGTCCCTGCCGCCGCACGCCCAGGTCGCCGGATTCGCCGCCGACGACCTCAGCCACCTCGTCGCCGAACTCCTGGAGAACGCCACCTCGTTCTCGCCGCCCGACTCCCATGTCCAGCTCTCGGGCTGGCTGCTGGAGACCGGCGAGGTGATGCTCTCGGTGCAGGACGAGGGCATCGGCATGTCGTCCGTACGGATGGGCGAGCTCAACACCCGGCTGGGCAACCCCTCGCTCTTCGAGGCGGGCGAACAGAACGCGGACGGCGCCGGTCTCGGCCTTCAGGTGACGTCGCTGCTGGCCGCCCGCCACAAGGTGCGGGTCCAGCTGCGCGACCAGAAGGGCAACGGGGTGACGGCGGTCGTCGTACTCCCCAAGGCCCTGCTGCCGAAGGCGCCGCCGGCCGCCACCCCGCCGCCGGTCACCGCGCCCGGCGACGCCCCGGCCCTGAACCTGCCGGGCTCGGTCGCCGAGGCCAACTCCAACGCCCTGCCGTCCCGCACCCTGGCCATGCCCGACGACCCGCTGATCGCGGCAGCCGAGCAGACGATCGCCGCGGCCGAGGCGGAGGAGGCCGCGGCCTCCACCACCGAAGAGCCCGGGGCGCCCGCCGGAGAGCGTGCCCAGGTCGTCCCCGACCACGCGCCGCCCGCCTCCCCGGAGTCGCAGCCGGACCCGCGGCCGGAAGAGGCCGTACGGCAGCAACAACAGCCCGCGGAACCGGAACAGCCCGCAGAGGCCGGGAGCGAGGCCGAGAGCCAGGCCGAGACCGAGGCCGAGACCACGATGCAGGTCCGGCTCCCGCGGGTGCCCGAGTTCGACGACCTGCCCGAGTTCACCCACGCCCCCGCGTTCGGCGACGGCCCCGAGGCCACACTCGCCTCCGGTCCGTACGCCATCGGCCCCGACCGGCACGAGCGCACCGCCGACGAGGGCACAAGCACGCAGGGCGCCCCGGCGCCCGCACCCGCCCCGGCGCCCGTCACCACCTCCGTGGCCGACACCGTGCCCGGCCCGCGCCACCCGGAGCCCGACAGGGTCACCGACAAGGGGCTGCCCAAGCGCACCCCCAAGGTCGTCAAGCCCGCCGCCGCTCCGGCCGCCGAACGCACGGGCAGCGTGGACAAGGACGCCCTTCGGCGCCGGCTGGGCGGTTTCCACCAGGGCGCGAAGGACGGCCGCAGGGACGTCGAGGCGGAGATCGCCGAGTCGGGCGCCACGCCGGAGGCGCCCACCCCGGCCGGACAGGCCGCACGTACAGGCAACACTGAGGCGGGCGACCGTACCGACGGTCGAACCGATGAGACGGGGGACACAGTCGAGGAGGCACGCAGTTGACTGCGCCCAGCACATTCGGGCTGAGTACCGAGGCCCGGAACCTTCACTGGTTGCTGAGCAATCTGGTGGAGGAGGTGCCAGGGGTCCACTCGGTCACCGTCGTCTCGTCCGACGGCCTGATGCTGCTCTCCTCCGACCCCGGCCACCAGAGCGCCCGGGAGGCGGAACGGCAGGAGGGCCCCCGTGGCTCGAGCGCCGACCTGGCGACCATCGTCTCGGGCATCGGCAGCCTCACCGTCGGAGCCGCGAAGCTGATGGACGGCGGCGGCGTCAAGCAGACCATGGTCGCCATGGAGGAAGGCAGCGTCTTCGTCATGTCGATCAGCGACGGCTCGCTGCTCGGCGTGCACGCCACACCGGACTGCGACATGAGCGTCATCGCCTACCACATGGCGCAATTCGTCGGCCGTGCCGGCCACGTACTCACCCCCGAACTCCGCAGTGAGCTGCGCAAATCGATGGAGAGCGCCCAGTGACCCCCGCCGCTGCCGAACCCGCCCGCAGGCTCCCCGTGCGCGGGGCCGACAAACGGCCCGCGCGGGTCCGGCCGTACTCGCTCACCGGCGGCCGCACCCGGTTCGGTCACGTGCTGCTCGTCGAGACGTTCGTGGCCGCCCTCGAAGCACCCGAGGAACGTCGCGAACTGACCAATGGCAACCTGTCTTCGCGCGTCATGCCGGAGCTCCAGGCGATCGTCGAGATCTGCCGCCGGATGCGTACCGTCGCGGAGATCTCCGCACTGCTGAAGATGCCGCTCGGCGTCGTGCGGGTGCTGCTCAGCGACTTGGCCGACCAGGGAAAGATCCGCGTGTACGGGACCGGGCACGGCACCGGCCAGCCCGACCGCGCACTGCTCGAAAGGGTGCTCAATGGACTCCGCCGTCTCTGAGTCGCCGCTGTTCGCCCCGCGCCAGCCGGGGCCGAAGGACCAGCCCGAGGAAGAGCTCCAGTCCTGGCAGCTGGACCACACCAGGGCCCCGATCGCCACGAAGATAGTGGTCGCGGGCGGCTTCGGAGTGGGCAAGACGACCTTCGTGGGGTCGGTCTCCGAGATCACCCCGCTGAAGACCGAAGCGGTGATGACCCAGGCCAGCGAGGAGACCGACGACCTCAGCGCCACGCCGGACAAGGTCACCACCACCGTCGCGATGGACTACGGCCGGGTCACGCTCGACGACGACCTCGTGCTGTATGTCTTCGGCACACCGGGTCAGCAGCGCTTCTGGTTCATGTGGGACGACCTGGTGCGCGGCGCGATCGGCGCGGTCGTCCTGGCCGACACCCGCCGGCTGGAGGACTGCTTCCCGGCCCTCGACTACTTCGAGAGCTGCGGTCTGCCGTACATCGTGGCCGTCAACCACTTCGAGGGAACGCCCGGGTTCGAGACCGAGGACGTCCGCGAGGCCCTGACCGTGCCCCTGCACGTGCCTGTTGTGATCATGGACGCGCGTAACAGGATCACCGTCGTCGAGGCACTGCTGGCCCTGGTCGGCCACGCCCTCGACACAACCCCCGCTTAGGGCTGTCGTCAAACACAACGGAGAACCGCGATGCGGAAGATACTCATAGTCGGAGCCGGCCAGTCCGGGCTCCAGCTCGCCCTGGGACTGCAGTCCAGAGGGTACGAAGTCACCCTCATGTCCAACCGCACCGCCGACGAGATCCGCTCCGGGCGGGTCATGTCGACCCAGTGCATGTTCCACACCGCGCTCCAGTACGAGCGGGACTACCAGCTCAACTTCTGGGAGTCCCAGGCCCCGCGCATCGAGGGCCTCGGTGTCTCGGTCGCCGCGCCCGACTCCTCGCGCGCCATCGACTGGGTCGGCAAGCTGGACGGCTTCGCCCAGTCCGTGGACCAGCGCGTGAAGATGGCCGGCTGGATGGACACCTTCGCCCAGCGCGGCGGACAGCTCGTCATCCACGGTGCGGCTGTCTCGGACCTGGACTTCTTCTCCCGCACCTACGACCTGGTGATGGTCTCGGCGGGCAAGGGCGAGCTGGTCTCCATGTTCGGCCGGGACGCCGCCCGTTCGCCGTTCGACGCCCCGCAGCGCGCCCTGGCCGTCGCGTACGTCCACGGCATGGGCCCCCGGCCCGAGCACCCCGATTTCGACGCGGTCCGCTGCAATCTGGTCCCGGGCGTCGGCGAGCTCTTCGTGATGCCGACCCTGACCACGTCCGGCCGTGCCGACATCCTGTTCTGGGAGGGCGTGCCGGGTGGCCCGCTCGACGTCTTCCAGGGCGTCAAGGACCCCTCGGAGCACCTCGCCCTCACACTGGAGCTCATGGAGCGGTTCACCCCGTGGGAGTACGCACGCGCCACGAAGGTCGAGCTGACCGACGCCAACGGAACCCTGGCGGGCCGTTACGCCCCGACCGTCCGCAAGCCGATCGGCCGGCTGCCCGGCGGCGGCCTGGTGCTCGGGGTCGCGGACGTGGTCGTCGCCAACGACCCGATCACCGGGCAGGGCTCCAACTCCGCGTCCAAGTGCGCGAACGCCTACCTGGACTCGATCATCGAGCACGGCGACGGGGAGTTCGACGAGGCGTGGATGCAGTCCACGTTCGACCGCTACTGGGAGACCGCCCAGCACGTGACCAAGTGGACGAACGCGATGCTCGGCGCCCCGCCGGAGCACGTGCTGAACCTGATCGGCGCCGCCGGCCAGCTCCAGCCGGTCGCCGACCGCTTCGCCAACGGGTTCAACGACCCGGCGGACTTCGACAACTTCTTCTTCGAGCCGGAGAAGACGAACGCGTACCTCGCGTCGGTCGCCGGCCCGGCCGCCTGATCCCGCCGTACCCGCGAAACGCACCGGCCGGGCCGGGGCCCGTCGGAACCACCGGCAGGCCGCGGCCCGGCCGTCGTGCGTGCGGCAGCCGTCACTCCTCGGGCGCCGAGGAGACGCTGTAGCCCTCGTCCGAGCCGTCGGACGCCCCCTGTGGGAGCTCCGGCGGGCTGTACGTACGCAGAGGGGCGCTGTCCGGGTCCGGCCGCACAGCGCCCAGCAGCGGGTTCGACGCGAGCGGCGAGACCTTCACCCGGGAGCCGGGCCGGGGTGCCTGCACCACCAGTCCGTTGCCGATGTACAGCGCCACGTGTGTGGCCTTCGGGAAGTAGATCACCAGGTCACCCGGGCGCAGGGCGCTCACCGGCACCTTCTGGAGCTGCCGCCACTGCTCCTGCGAGGTGCGCGGAATGGGGCGGCCGGCGTTCGCCCAGGCCTGCGAGGTGAGTCCGGAGCAGTCGAACGAGCCCGGCCCCTCCGCGCCCCACACGTACGGTTTTCCGATCTGCCGGACCGCGTACCTGACCGCCTCGCCGCCCGCTTCGGAGGGCGGCCGGGTCGAGGACAGCGCACCCGAGGCGGCCAGGGCGCCCTGCGCCTTGGCCGTGTCCTTCTGTTCGAGGCCGGACAGCTCGGCGAGCTGGTCCGCGGAGAGCGTGGCGAGCTTCGCCTCGACCTCCTTCAAGCGCTTGTGCACGGCGTCCCGGTCCTTCTTCTGCCGCGCCGCCAGCACCTGCTGCTCGTCCAGCACCTTGCGTGACTTCTTCGCCAGGCCGTCGGCCCGCTTCTCGGCGCCGGTGAGCCCCTGCACGGCCGCCATCCGTCCGGCGGCCAGCCGCTGGATCACCTGGCCCTGGTCCAGGGCCTGTCCCGGGTCGCGGGACAGCAGGAGCCGCAGGTACGAGGAGAAGTCGGAACGGCCCTGGTACTGCTCGCGGGCCAGCTGCCCGGCGGCGTCGCGGCTGCGGGAGAGCGAGAGCCTGGCGGTGACGAGGGCGGCGTCCAGCTTCTTCGCGTCGGCCGTCCGCTTCTTCAGCTCGGCCGCCGTGCCGTTGTAGGTCTCGGTGGCCTCCTCGGCCTGCTGGTACAGCTTCTGGAGTTCGCTCAGCAGGGTGGCGACGCCGGTGTCCGCGGTGCCGGTGGCCGCTGGCGTGCCGGGTCCGGCGGGAAGGGGCGACGGGGCGGCCACCGCGGCCGGCGCGGCCGGCGAGGTCACGACGACGGCGGCCAGGGCCGTGGCGCAGAGCGAGTGCAGGACTCCGCCGGACACGACATCACCTCCGATAACGGGGTGAATCGTGGGACTACCCCATAAGTGAGCGCAATGCCTCCATACGCTCACTCGCCGTCAGGTGATGCAAGGACCGCGCGGTGTGGCGGCGGGCGGGTTCCCCCGGAAGGCGGTGGGGCGGGGCCGCCCCACCGCTCGGTCACGGCCTTGTCGGGTCAGGTCTGGTCAGGCCCGGACTGGACCGGACCGGTCGGGTCAGGTCACGGGGAAGGAGTAGAAGACGCGTTCCCGCTGCACGATCGCGTTCTTCCCGGCGGCCATCACGTTGTAGGGGGCCGTGACGGTGACCCCCTTGGGGTCCTGCTCGCCGATGTCCTGGAACTTCCACAGCCGTCGCCCGTCGGCCGCCGCGAACGCGGTGACCTGGCTCGAACCCGCCGCCAGCAGTGTCTTTCCGGTGCTGCTGACCGTGATGACGGGGGACCGGGACTCTCGCGTTCCCTCCGTCGAGCGGCGCCAGCGCAGCTGTCCGGTCTCCCGGTCGACCGCGCCCACCTCCTGGTTGCGGTTGGTGGTGTGCAGCAGGGTGCCCGACTCCACCGAGTTGCCGAAGAAGGAGTCGTCGTCGCCGTTGAGCGTCCACTTCGGCTTTCCGTCGGGTGTGGCGAAGGCCCGGAGGTCGCTGCCGACCGCCGCGTACAGCAGACCGTCCGCATCGCCCGTCGCCCCGCCGGCGGGTGTCACGGTGCCGAACGTCTCCGTCCACTTCGGCTTGCCGGTGCTTCGGTCGAAGCTCCGGAAGACCCCCTTGCCCTTGGCGGCCTTCACGTCCGCCGGAGTGAGCGTCAGCCGGTCCTGGCGTACGACGATGTCGTCGGGCCGGATCGCGATCATCCGGTATTCCGGCGCGTTCGAGCCGCGGGCGTTGGGCACGGAGGTGCGCCACAGCTCCTTGCGCTGCTCGATGTCGTACCCGAACAGATACGACTTGACGACCTGCTTGTCCTTGCCGGGCTTCTTGCCCTTCTTCGGCTTGGGGGCCTTCACGGTGGCCTTGGTCGAGCCGGTGAACCAGAGGGTGGAGCCGGACGAGCCGACGAGCGCGCGCACCGCCAGGTACGGAGCGTCGGCGAACCCGTCGGCGTACGGGACCCGGTGGGCGACCCGGCCGTCCTCGGCCGACAGCCACAGGAACTCGGTCGGGCCCGCGACGAAGACGAACTCCTTGCCGGCCGCCAGCGCCGCCTGCCCCTTCGCGGCGTCCGCGCTCTCCCAGATCCGGCGCCCGGTGTTCAGGTCGACGGCGGACGCGTGCGTGTCGTCCGTGATCACCAGCAGCCGGTCGTTCCAGGTGGCGGCGGTGAGCGGGTCGGGCGAGGCCGCCGGGTGGGTGTGGATCCAGTGCGGCCGGGGCGGCAGTCCGGGGACGGTGGTCCCGCCTGAGCTCGCGGCCGGTTTGGCGTCGTCGGTGGAGTTCGAGTCGTCGCCCGCCCCCAGCGCGAGCATCCCGCCGCCCCCGACGATCAGCCCGGCCGCTCCGGCGGCGGCGCCGATCAGCAGGGTCCGGCGGTCGACCGCGGCGCGCCCGGAGGCAGCCGGGGCCGGGGACGCGGCGGGAGGCAGCGCAGCGGGAGCGGGCACGGGCAGCGCCTGCGCGGGCACGGGCAGGGCCTGCGGCGTGTAGGGCCCGGGAGGCAGGGCAGCCGGTGCGACCGGGGCGCCGGGCAGTTCGCGCGGCACCGAGAGATGGGTCGTCGCCCGGTCGGGCCGAGGAGCGTCGTGGTCGATGATCCCGAACTGGGCGGTCCGGGTGTCCCGGGCGGGCACGGGGGCGCCCGGCGGGGCCGCGGGCACCACGGAGTCCTGCACGTCCTGCACGTCCGGGGCCTCGGCTTCGGCCGGGGCGCCGGACGCGACCGCCGGGCCCGCCGCGTCCTGCGGGGGCGTGTGCTCCTCATCGGCCGGCGGCGGGGTCTCCAGCGCCTCGGCGCGGGCACGCTGTCCGGCCACGGACGCCGACAGCGACGCCGGCAGCCAGTCGGCCCCCTTGGCGAGCCCGGCCGCGCCCTCCAGGGCCAGTTCGGCGGCCACCGCACCCGCCGTCGGCCGGTCGGCCGGGTCCTTCGCCAGGCAGCGGGCCACCAGATCGCGCAACGCGTCCGGAACGGCGGCCAGTTCCGGGTCGGTGTGGGCGATCCGCTCCGCGGCCTCGGTCACCGGGCCGTCCGCCAGCGGGGTGCTGCCGGTCGCCGCGTACGCGAGCAGCAGGCCCAGTACGAAGAGGTCGGACGCCGGTCCGGCCTCCTTGCCCTCGACCTGCTCCGGGGTCAGATAGCCGAGCCGTACGGAGAGCTGTCCGCCGGGCCGCGCCTCGGCGTCGGCCGCCGCGCCCAGCGGGCCGAAGGCGGTGAGCCGCGGTCCGTCCCCGGCCAGCAGCACGGTCCTGGGCGCGAGGCCCTGGAGCACGGCTCCGGTGGCGTGCACCCGGGAGAGGGTCTCGGCGACACCCGCGCCCAGTATCCGCACGGCCCTCTCGGGGAGCGGCCCGGCGATCTCGATCGCCTCGGCGAGTGTCAGCGCCGGTACGTAGGCCGAGGCCGTCCACAGCAGGTCGGCGTCCTCGGGCCCGTCCGTGCGGGTGTCGAGCTGCTCGGCCACCCAGCCGCCGGCCAGTCGTTCCGCGGTGTGGGACTCCGCCTGGAAGCGGCGCCGGAACGCGGGCAGCGCGGCGAGCGCGGGCCGCGCCGACGTGATCACGGCGAGCTCCTGCGAGGGCCCGCCGCGCGCCAGGTACTGCACCGCTGAGGCCGTCTCCCGCAGACGCGCCAGCGTCGTGTACGGGCCGAAACGGCGTGGATCGTCCTGACGCAGCGCCTCCATGGCGCACCCCCTTATGACCGTCCTGGCGACTGTCCTCGGACCAGATCGTCGATCTTAGACCGAACGGCCGACCACGACCTATTTCACCCGATATGCATCACTTCGGCTTCGACCAGGGCCACTTGGGACTGTGCCGCTCACGGCCGTCGGGGGCGTACTCGTACACCCAGCCCCGCTGGATCCCCAGCCGCTTGGAGAAACCGGCCGGGGCCCGCAGGTACGCGTACACGGTGGCGGGCCCGCCCTCGGCGTCCGGGACCGGGACCTCGTACCACTTGGGCGGGTGGCCGGTCGGGCCGACGAGCACGGGAAGCACCCGTCCGTCCAGGGGGCCGCCGGTGAAGGGGACGTTCTCGCTTCTCACCGCCCCAGTCTGACCGATCAGCCGGGCGGCAGCAGATGGGCCGCCTCGCCGACCACCGGGATCAGCCGCTCCGCCAGCCGGCCGGCCGGGCCCGCCGCGGTCTCCAGCGGCAGCAGTTCGGCCACCGCGGCCGCGGTTCCCGGGTCGGTGGACGCGGTGACCGCGAGGAGTCCGATGAACTGGTCGACGAGCCAGTCGCGCAGTTCGGGGGCGGCCGGCTGCTTCTCCTCGTCCAGCCAGATCAGCGAGGCCGCCTCGACGGCCGCGATCCAGGTGCGCACCATCATCCGCAGCCGCGGCCCGGGGTCGCTGCCGCCCGCGCCCCGGCCCAGGTGCAGGAGTATCTGGTCGGCCGCCGCCCGCCGCACCTCGTCGACGATCGCGCTCGTACGGGACGTCTCGGCGACGCTGCCGCCGCGCAGCAGGGCGCTGAAGCCGGCGTCGTGCTCGTCGACGAAGGCGAGATAGCGGTCGAGGACGCGCACCACCCGTTCCGTGGGCGGACCCACGGCCGGTTCGGCGAAGCACAGGATCAGTGCCTCGGCGGCGGACCTGAGCGCCGCCTCGTACAACTGCTGCCGCCCGCCGGGGAAGTAGCGGTACACCAGTGGCCGGGAGACCCCGGCGACCGTCGCCACCTCGTCCAGCGAGACCTCGTCGGGGGCCCGGTGGGCGAAGAGGGTGAGTGCCGCACCGAGGAGCTGGGTGCGCCGCTCCTCGACGCTGAGCCTTCGGTACGCACGGGTCGGCGGCGCGGCTGCGGCAGGGGTCATACCCGTCAGCCTAAGCGCTGTCACCCTCAGGCGAGCAGGCCCGAGCTCTTCCACAGCCTGCGCCCCACCCCGTTGAGGACCCCGATGTCCTCGAAGAAGTCGGTCAGCCGCTTGGCTCCCGACTGCATGACCTCCGCCCGGTGCCCGCTCGCCCGCACCTGGGCCACGGCCTCCTGGCTGTCGAGGCCGACGTTCTCGTACACCTGCGGGTTGACGAAGCAGACGGAGAAGACGCGGGCCGCCTGGCCGCAGCTGACCCGGGTGAGCTCGCGCTCCCAGCGCGGTGCGGTCACCATCTGGCGGCGCAGCTCCTCGCGGGCGTACCGGACGTGCCGGGCCTCCTCGACCACGTGGATGCGGGTCACCCCGCGCACCAGGGTCTGGACGCGCTCGTCGGGGAAGGTCAGCCGCTGCATCCAGTCGAGGATCTCCTCGCCGAGCAGGGTGGCCGCGAACGAACCGGGCGTGGTGGAGACGGTCTTCAGCACCCGGGCGAGGTTGTGGTACCGGCGCGGGACCGGGTAGCAGGGTGCCCCGCCCCAGGTGATCATCCGGCCGAACATCATCGAGTGCCGGCACTCGTCGGCTATCTCGGTGAGGGCGTAGCGGACGTGGCTGCTGACCACCGGCTTGTCATAGATGTGCCGCACCAGCAGCTGCATCAGGATGATCTCGAACCAGATGCCCAGCGAGGCCAGTGAGGCGGCCTCGTGCCGGGCGAGGTCCTGCCGCTGCTCCTGCGACATCCGCCGCCACATCGGGGTGTCGTAGAGGGAGACCAGCTCGGGCGGCCAGAACCACTTGCCGTCCTCTGCCGCCGCGTCCCAGTCGAGCTCCTTGTTCGGGTCGAAGGAGTGCTTGGCCGAGGCCTCCAGCAGTCGTTCGGCGATCTGTTCGCGGTCCCGGAGCGGGCCGAGTGCGTCGCGGAGGAGCTGCACATCGCGTTCGGTCACTGACGTCATGGCTGGAGGTACCTCACACCTGGGTTACCGACGGTCACCTCTTATGAGACCGTCTGTCAGCAAGGTCGTCAATCCCTTGCGCACGACTTGTTGACCCGGCGTCTACCAGCGTGTGAACCTGCCAACTGAGCCAAGCGACAGGTGACTTGTCGGAGCATGCGAGGCGAAGGAGCCGTCCGTGTCGACCCACGACCTCTACACCACCGCCCCCGAGCAGCCGCTGTGGACGGTGCCCGCCTCGGGTGCCGCCCGCTTCAGCTGGGACTACGACGACGGCCGCGAACGGCTCCTCGCCCTGTACCAGAAGGGCAAGGACAAGCAGTGGGACGGCAACAAGCGCATCGACTGGAGCCTGGAGGTCGACCCCACCGACCCGCTCGGCACCCCCGACGAGGCCCTCACCCTGTACGGCACCCCGCACTGGGCGCGGATGACCGAGAAGGACCGCGGCGAGCTGCGCAAGCACTACACCTCCTGGCAGTTCAGCCAGTTCCTCCACGGCGAGCAGGGCGCGATGGTCTGCGCGGCACGCATAGTGGAGTCCGTCCCCGATCTGGACGCCAAGTTCTACTCCGCGACCCAGACCATGGACGAGGCCCGGCACGCGGAGATCTACGGGCGGTTCCTGCACGAGAAGATCGGGATGCTGTACCCGGTCAACGACAACCTCCAGGGCCTGCTGGGCGACACCCTGCGCGACTCCCGCTGGGACATGCCCTACCTGGGCATGCAGGTCCTCATCGAGGGCCTCGCCCTGGCCGCCTTCGGCATGATCCGCGACACCACGACCAAGCCGCTGCCCAAGCAGATCCTCGCCTACGTCATGCAGGACGAGGCCCGGCACGTGGCCTTCGGCCGGATGGCGCTGCGCGACTACTACAAGCAGCTGAGCGACGCGGAACTGCGCGAGCGCGAGGAGTTCGTCATCGAGGGCTGCTACCTGATGCGCGACCGGCTCAGCGGGGTGGAGGTGCTGGAGAACTTCGGCATCCCCAGGAAGGAGGCCAAGGAGCTCTCCGAACACTCCGAGTACCTCCAGCTCTTCCGAAAGCTGCTCTTCAGCCGCATCGTCCCGTGCGTCAAGGACATCGGCCTGTGGGGCGAGCGCCTGCAGAAGGCGTACGTCGACATGGGCGTGCTCGAACTCGGCGACTCCAGCCTGGACCTGCTGATGGCCCAGGACGAGGAGATAGCCGAGCAGCTGGACCGCGACCGCTTCGAGGTCGAGGAGAAGGCACGGGTCGCGGAGGTCGCGGACGCGATAGCGGAGGGCGGCGGGGCGGCAGCATCGGCCTCCTGAACCTGGGCGGTGCCGGGGAGCGATGAGTAGGGTCGCCCGTATGCGTGAGAGCGATGACGGAGCCGCCCCGGCCGCGCCCCGCCCGGACCGGCTCCACCTCGACCGCCTGGCCGCCTACGGTTCGGTGTCCACCCGGCTGTCGCTGCTGAGCGACCGGCGGCTCGGGGAAGCCGTCCTGGCGGCCACCCCGCTGGGGTCGGGGATGGGCGGCAGATCGGCGGAGCTGGACGTGGGCGGCGCCCGGGTCTTCGTCAAACGGGTGCCGCTGACCGACCTCGAACTACGCCCGGAAAACGTGCGGTCGACCGCCAATCTCTTCGGGCTGCCGACGTTCTACCAGTACGGGGTGGGCTCGGCCGGCTTCGGTGCCTGGCGTGAGCTGGCCGCGCACATCATCACCACCGGCTGGGTCCTGGCCGACGACTGCCCCGACTTCCCGCTGATGTACCACTGGCGGGTCCTGCCCGACTCGGCCCCGCGGAACTTCGCCGACGAACTCGGCGGCATCGACGGGGCCGTGGCCCACTGGGAGGGCTCCCCGGCCGTCCGCGACCGGCTGGAGGCCATCGGCCGGTCCTCGGCGAGCCTGGTGCTCTTCCTGGAACACGTACCGCACACCCTCGCGGCCTGGCTGGGCGAACGCCGTAACGAGGCGGCCTGCGGCGGGGAGAGCCCACCGTACGCGTGGCTGGACGCGGCCCTGGCCCGCTGCGCCGACTTCATGAGCTCCCGCGGATTCGTGCACTTCGACGCCCACTTCGACAACCTCCTGACCGACGGCCGGTCGATCCGCTTCGCCGACTTCGGCCTCGCGCTGAGCTCGGGATTCGAACTCTCCGAGGAGGAGTCGGCGTTCCTGGCCGGCCACCTCGCCTACGACCGCCACTACGTCGCCGGCCATCTGCTGCGCCACCACCTGTTCGACGGTGTGCGCGACGCAGGCTTCCTGCGCGCCTGGATCGCGGGCGACCGGCCCGACGGGGTCCCGCCCGAGACCGCCGCGGTCATCGACCGGCATGCCGCGCCCGCCCTCGTCCTGGACGGCTTCCACCGCAGCCTGCTGACCGTGAGCAAGCGGACGCCGTATCCGTCGGCCGCCATCGACCGGGCCGCGACCGCTTCGGGACCGGCCACCGTTGCGCGTCACAGCGCCAACGGCCTATGAGCGGCCGCGTTCCGCACCGGGCGAGGCGCCCCGAACCGCGCGTTCCATGCACACCAGGTCCGCGCGCTCGTCCCAGGACGTGGTGACGGCGAAACCGAACCTCTCGTACAGCGCGACGGCCCCCGTGCGCCACTGCCACACCGACAGCCGCACCACGTCCGCCCCGCTCACCGCGGCCCGGTCGAGCGCCGCGTCGAGCAGGGCGGAGGCGACGCCCCGGCCGCGGTGACCGGGGGACCGCCCGTGCACGGGGGCCGTCACCACCAGGCAGCCGATGGCACGCGCCCGGTCCAGTGCTACGAGCACGGCGGCGTCGGCGAACGACCCTGCCGGGTCCTCGACCTCCGCGCGGTACCGGTCGGGCAGCGCGTCGACGTCCGCGACGGGCCGGCCCTTCTCCTCCTCGGTCCGCAGGTGGTAGTCGGCCAGCAGCCCGGGCAGGCCGTCCGAGACGGGAGCCGTGCGCGGCCGGTGGACGACGGAGAAGCCGCGCTGTTCGCTCATGGCACCAGGATCACACCCGTCCGGTGGGACGCGCCGCGGCGGATAACCGCTGTACGGCCCCGGGACAACAGCGGGAGGATGCCGCCATGGCCTCCAACGCTGTCGCGGAAGACCCGGCCGCCGCCCGCCGCAGCCTCGAAGGACTCGCGCTCGGGGACGCGTTCGGGGAGCGGTGGTTCCCGCTCTTCCGCACGCCCCGCCAGGCGTACGAGGAGGTCAGGGCGCGCCGTACGCCGCCGGAACCGGTCTGGCCCTGGACCGACGACACCGCCATGGCCCGTGCACTGCAGCGCGTCATCGACGACTGCGGCCAGGTCGACCAGGACCGGCTCGCGCTCTACTTCGCGCCGGCCTTCGACGCCGATCAGGCGCGGGGCTACGGCCACGGCATGCACATGCTGCTACCCGCGCTGCTGACGTCACCGGGCGAATGGCGGAGGCCGGCGCCCCAACTGTTCGAGGGCGGCAGCCTCGGCAACGGCGCCGCGATGCGGGTCGCGCCGCTCGGGGCGCGCTTCCACCGGGACGTCGGCCACGCGGCCGAACAGGCCGCGTCGCAGGCCGAGGTCACCCATGCCCATCCCGAGGGAATCGCGGGCGCGGTGGCGGTCGCGGTCGCCGCGGCACTGGCGGTGCGAGGGGAGTTCACCCTGCCCGCGGTCGTCGAGCGGACCCCCGCGGGGCCGGTGCGCGACGGCCTGGAGCGGGCCGCCGGGGTGCCCTTCGCCGTCGAGCCGTACCGGGCCGCCGATCTGCTCGGCAGCGGGAAGCGCATCCGCGCCGACGACACGGTGCCCTTCGCCCTGTGGACCGCCGCCAGGCACCCGGACGATCTGGAGGCCGCGCTCTGGGCGACGGCCGAGGGATTCGGGGACGTCGACACGACCTGCGCCATCACCGGCGGGGTCGTCGGCGCCGCCGTGGGAGTCGACGCGGTGCCCGGCGGGTGGCTCCGGCGCCGGGAGCCGTTGAACTGATCCCGTCCGTCCCAGCGTTCGAATCCGCGTTCGTGCGCATGACGTAACTTGGGCGCCATGACCACGCCGCCGCCCCCTCAGGGCCCGTACGGACCACCCCCGGGCCCCTACGGGCCGCCGCAGCCGGACCCGTACGGCGGGCAGCGGCCGGTACCCGGACCGCGGCCCTTCGGCTATCCGCAGGGGCCGCCCTTCGGGTTTCCGCAGGGGCCGCCACCGCGGCGGAACCGGACCGGGCTGATCGTCGGGGTCTCCGTCGGCGCCCTGGTGGCGGCCTGCTTCCTGGCGCTCGGGGTGTCCCGGTTGCTCGACTCCGTGTCATCGGTGGCTGCCGGGGACTTCCCCGAGGCCGAGTACCGGCTGACGGTGCCGAAGAAGCTGCTGGACGACGAGTACACGCTGCTCAAGGACTCCTCCGCGACTCAGGGGCGGGAGATCGAGAAGACCTACGACCCGAGCATCCGCGATGCGAAGGCCGTCGTGACCCAGTACACCTCGTCCGACGGCGGCACCCTGGTCGTCTCCGGACTGTGGGGACGGATCAAGGGGCCGGAGTTCACCCGGGACAAGATCCTTGAGGGGGCCGCCGGGACGGACGGCATGACCATCGCCGTGCCCGCCCGCGAGTTCACCCCCGACGGGTACGGGATCACCGTGTCCTGCCAGGTCGTGCGGTCCAAGGAGGGTGCGCTCACCAGCACCATCCCCATGTGCGCCTGGGGTGACGACAACACCGCGTCGTTCGTCGCCGTCGTCACTCCCGCGACGGCGCTCCAGGCCCCGGAGAAGGTGGACCTGGACAAGGCGGCGCTGTACACCGCCCGGGTCCGCGCCGAATCACGCAAGCCCATCGGCGGCGCCACCGGGGCGGGCTGACCCGGCCGGGGCTGCCGGCGCCCGGCCACCGGCCGTCAGATCCATGGCGCCGGGAGCACTCCCTTCAGCACGCCCTCCACCGCACGCGCCATCCCGAGCAGCCGGACGTCCGCGCCGCGTTCTGCCACCAGTTGCAGTCCGACCGGGCAGCCGTCCGGGGTGAATCCCGCGGGGACGCTCGCCGCCGGATGGCCGCTCAGATTGAACGCCCAGGTCAGTGCGGTGGAGAAGAGTTCGCCCGGCCCCTCGTGGCCGTGCGGGCGGTTCGGGGTGACCGGGGTGAGGAGGAGGGGCGTACCGGCGAAGAAGGCGTCCAGCCGGCGGTCGTTCTCCCGCCGGATCTCCTCATCGGGCGCCTTCGCCGTTCCGCCACGCACCGCCTGCCAGACCGCGACCGGGTCGAGCAGTTCGCAGTCCACGTCCGCGAGCCGCACGACCCCGGCCGCCGTCAGCCGCCGTACCGCGTCCCGGACCACCGCCGCGATCTCCGGGTCGACGTCCGCGTACCCCAGGTCCGGGCTGTAGGCGGCGCGCAGCGGCAGCTCGGTCAGGGCCGGTTCGTACGGGTCCAGGACGCAGCGCAGGTAGGTCTCCGCCGACGCCGCGGACCGGGCAAGCACGCCGGCGGACGCGAGCCCCGAGCGGTCGGGGGAGGGCAGCAGGCCGTTGGTGGTCTTGAGCCCGAACACCCCGCACCAGGCCGCCGGGATGCGCACCGAACCGGCCCCGTCGCTCCCGGTCGCCAGCTCGACAAGGCCCGCCGCGACCGCCGCGGCCGAACCCGCGGATGAGCCGCCCGGTGTCCGGTCGGGACGCCACGGGTTGACCGTCCGGCCGTGGGCGCCGAGACCCCAGGTCTTCCAGTACGTGCCGGGGCCGGGCACGGAGGTCGAGCCGACCGGGACGCCGCCCGCCGCGACCAGCCGCCGCGCGGCGTAGGAACGGATCCCGGTGGGGCCCTTCACCGCGAACGGGAGCCCGGCCAGCGGGAGCCCGGCCGCACCGGGCATCCGGGCGATCGCCTCCTCGTGCCAGACATCGAGGAAGGCACAGAGGCGGGGGTCCGCCCGCCCGATCGCGGCCAGCGCCCCGGGCACGTCCCTGGAAGCCGTCATGGCCTCAGTCTTCCAGGGCCGCCTCCATGACGGAACGGGCGATCGGCGCGGCGCTGCCGCCGCCGCTGATGTCGGCCCGGTCGGCGGCGGCGTCCTCGACGACCACCGCGACCGCGACGGCCGGCCTCGCCGAACCGTCCGCCTGCGCCCAGGAGATGAACCAGGCGTACGGCGTGCCGGTGTTGTCGATGCCGTGCTGGGCCGTGCCGGTCTTGCCGCCGACCGTCGCCCCGTCGATGGCGGCGTTGGTGCCGGTGCCGTCCTGCACCACGTCGATCATCATCTGCCGCAGCCGCGTCGCCGTCTGCGGATTCATCGCCCGGTGGTAGGTGCGCGATCCCTCGGTGCGGACGGTGGACCCGCTGTGCTTGGTCGTACGGTCCACCAGGTGCGGGTACATGAGGTCGCCGCCGTTCGCGACGGCCGATGCCACCATCGCCATCTGGAGCGGGGTCGCCGTCGTGTCGAACTGGCCGATCGAGGACAGGGCCAGCTGGTCGTCGCTCATGTCCGTGTCGAAGTTGCTCTTCGCCACCCCCGACGGGATCTTCAGGCCGGTGTCGTTGAAGCCGAACTTCCCCACCGCCTCCACCATGCCGTCCAGCCCGACCCGCACCCCGAGATGGGCCATCACGGTGTTGCAGGAGACCCGGATCGCCTCGGCCAGCGAGGCCTTGGCGCAGCCGCTCGCCTCGTTGGGCAGCGTGGTCGATGTGCCCGGCAGGACGTACGGGGAGGGGGTGTCGGTCTCCTCGTTCGGATCGGTGACGACCTCGGCGTCCAGCGCGGCCGCCGCCGTCACGATCTTGAAGGTGGAGCCGGGCGGATAGGTCTGCCGGATGGCCCGGTTGAGCATCGGCTGACTGCGCGACGAGTTGAGCTGCCGCCAGGCGTCCGTGACGGACGAACCGGTGCCGGAGAGCTGCCCGGGGTCGTACGAGGGCGTCGAGACCAGTGCCAGGATCTTGCCGGTCGTCGGCTCGACGGCGGCGACGGCGCCCCGCCGGCCGCCGAGCCCCTGGTAGGCGGCGCGCTGCATGGAGTCCCTGACGGTGGTGACGACATCGCCGCCCGGTTGCCGGCTGCGGGTGATCTCGTTCCAGAAGGGGAGTGGGGCGAGCATCGGGTCGGTACCGGAGAGGACCGAGTCCTCGGCGTTCTCGATCAGGGTGGTGCCGTACGTCTGTGAGGCGTATCCGGTCACCGGGGCGTACAGCGGGCCGTAGTGGTAGGTGCGCTCGTACGCGAGCTGCTCGCCGGTGTCCTTCGAGCCGGTGACGGATCTGCCGCCGACCAGGATGTTGCCGCGCGGCTGGTCGTAACGGTCGATCGTGTTCCGGCGGTTGGCGGAGTTGGCGTCGAGCGAGGGGGCCTCGAAGACCTGGACGCGGGCCGCGTTCAGCAGCAGCGCCACCAGCAGCAGCAGACAGAAGGCGGCGGCGCGCCGGATGTAGCGGATCATGTCCGGGCCCCCCGCCGCTCGGCCGTCGGGTGCGGGATCACAGCTCGTCCTCCAGGATCGGGGCGATGACTCCGGTCTCCACCTGGTCCGGACGGGGTCTGCGGGCCTGGTCACTGACCCGGATCAGCAGCGCCACGATGATCCAGTTGGTGACCACGGACGAACCGCCCTGGGCGAGGAACGGCATCGCCATGCCCGTCAGCGGGATCAGCCCCATCACCCCGCCCGCGATCACGAACACCTGGAGGGCCAGGATCGAGGCGAGGCCGATCGAGAGCAGCCGCCCGAAGGAGTCGCGCAGGGCGAGCCCGGTCCGGTAGCCGCGCGCCACCATCAGCGCGTAGAGCATGAAGACCGCGGTCAGCCCGGTCAGGCCCAGCTCCTCGCCCGCCGTCGCCAGGATGAAGTCGGACTTGGCGGCGAAGCCGATGAGGATGGAGTGGCCGAGCCCGAGCCCGGTGCCGAGCATCCCGCCGGCCGCGAAGGCGAACAGCGACTGGGCGAGCTGGCTGGGCCCCCGGCCCGCGTCGATGGAGGCGAACGGGTCGATCCAGTCCTGCACCCGGCTGTGCACATGCGGTTCGAAGGAGCCGACGACGAACGCGCCGACGGCGGCGAGCAGCAGCCCGACGGCGATCCAGCCGGTCCGGCCGGTCGCCACGTACAGCATGATCACGAAAAGGCCGAAGAAGAGCAGCGAGGTGCCCAGATCGCGCTCCAGGACCAGCACCCCGACGCTGAACAGCCAGATCGCCACGATCGGACCGAGCACCCGCCCGGTGGGCAGTTGCAGTTTCCAGGCCTTGCGGCCGGTGTACGCGAGGGCGTTGCGGTTCGCCGCGAGGTAGGCGGCGAAGAAGACGGCGAGCAGGATCTTGGCGAACTCGCCCGGCTGGAAGGAGAATCCGCCGACCCTGATCCAGATCTTGGCGCCGTTCACCGCGGGGAAGAAGATCGGCACGACCATCAGGACGAGGGCGGCGGCCACCGAGAGGTAGGCGTACCGCTGGAGCACTCGGTGGTCGCGCAGGAAGACCACCACCGCGATGAAGAAGGCGACGCCGAGCGTGGACCAGACCAGCTGGGTGGTCGCGGCCTGGTCCTTCGGGGTCTCCAGGTCGAGCCGGTAGATCAGCACCAGGCCGAGGCCGTTGAGCAGGACGGCGATGGGCAGCAGCAGCGGATCGGCGTACGGGGCGCGGAAGCGGACGGCGAGATGGGCCAGCAGGGCGAGCAGCCCGAGGCCGCCGCCGTATCCCGCGACATCGGGCGGGACCGCGTCGTTCCTGGCCAGACCGACGGCGGCATAGCCGTAGACGGAGATGAGGACGGCCCCGATGAGGAGCGAGAGTTCCACGCCGCGCCGCTTGGGCAGGCGCAGTTCGGGCGGGGGCGCGTCCGCTGTCGTTGCGGTCATGCCACGCAACGTAGCAAGAGGTGGGGTGTATTTCCCTTATGTCATAGTGCGGAGGTTCATGGGTGGCGGGCCGTCAGGTCCCCGCGCCGGGCGGCGGTGGCTCCTCCTCGGAGCGCACGTACTCCGGCAGTGTCAGCCGGGCCACCGCACCGCCGTCCGGCGCGTTCTCGAAGTCGAGCCGGGACCCCATCACCCGTGCCTGCCCGGTGGCGATGGTCAGTCCCAGGCCGTGGCCCTTGCTGTCGCCCTCGGTGCGGAAGCGCTGCGGACCGCCCGCGGTCAGATAGCCGGGGAAGCCGTCGCCGTGGTCGCGCACGGTCACCACCGGCCCGTCGACCGTCAGCACGACCGGTCCTCTGCCGTGCCGGTGCGCGTTGCTGATCAGATTGCCGAGGACTCGCTCCAGCCGCCGCCTGTCCGTCTCGACGCGGACCGGCGGCCCGTCCCCGTCGACCCGGACCTCGGTGTCGGTGCCCGAGGCGGACACCACCCGCCGCACGAGCGGCGCGAGTTCGTGCACGGCCAGGTCGACCTGTTCGGTACGGGTGTCGAGGCGGGAGATCTCCAGCAGGTCCTCGGTGAGGGCGCGCATCGCCCGGACTCGGTCCTGCACCAGCTCGGAGGGGCGCCCGGGAGCCAGCAGCTCGGCGGCGGCCGACAGACCCGTCAGCGGGGTGCGCAGCTCGTGCGCCACATCGGCGGTGAAGCGCTGCTCGGTCTGCAGCTTGCGCTGGAGCGTCGAGGCCATCGTGTCCAGCGCGCCGGCGACGATCGCCACCTCGTCCTGCGGCCGCGAGGGGTCGGCCGTGCGGGGGTCGTCGACCCGGGCGTCGAGATCACCGGCCCCGATCAGGCGGGCCACCCGGGCGGTCTGGTGCAGCCGGCGGGTGACCCGGGTGACGGCGAATCCGCCGACCAGCAGCGTGGCGCCGATGGCCAGCAGCGACGAGCCGATGATCGCCCCGTCCAGGCCGTTGATCGTGCGGGCGCTCTGGCTGTAGTCGCTCTGGGTGGCCAGCGCGTGCCCGTCGGCGGGGGCGGCCGCCCACATCGTCGGGCGGCCGAGGTGGTCGGAGACCATCGTGCCCCGCTCGCCGCCCACCGCGAGGGCGCGCAGCGAGGCGGGCAGCCCCGGCGGGTCGAGGCCGGAACGCGGCGGCAGCGGCTCGCCCGCCTCGTAGGCGGCGGTGGCGTCCGTCAGCCGGGCGAGGGCCTTCTCGCGGGCGTGACCGACCGTCTGCCGGGTGACGGCGGTGTGCACCAGCACGCCCAGCAGGGCGGCGAGGACGCAGCACATCACGGTCAGGAAGACCGCGGACTTCCAGGCGAGCGTCGCGGTCCAGGCGGGCATCCGCGGTCTGCGCCCGGCCGGGGCGGCCGGCGCCCGCCGCCGGCTCACCGGCGCTCCGCGGACACGGTGACCGAGGGTGCGGCGGTGGGTGCGGCGGTCGGCGGCGCGCTGCCCGGCGCCGTCGTGGGCGGGGCGGAGGGGAGTTCGCTCGGCCGCGGGGACGGCCGCGTGCTCGGCGTGCGCCGCCGGTCCGGCTCCGGCTGCGGCGGCATGCGGAGAATGCCGTCCTGGGTGGGGAGCATGGCGCGCTGCCTGCTGTCCCAGGACCAGGCCGTGCGGTACTCGTATCCGGTGATGGCCGAGGGGGCGCGCATGATCAGGTCGCGGCCGGCCAGCTCCACGCTGATCACCGCGTCCGACGTCGACATGATCCGGGTCAGCCCGCTCGGCTCCGGCATGTAGACGCGTACGGAGAGCTGGCGGTCGGCCAGCTCGATGGCCAGGACCAGTTCGTCCGAGCCGTCGCCCGTCAGATCGCGGTAGTACGGAGCGAGCACCGGGCAGGCGCCCGGCTCGGTGCGACAGGCTTCGATCCGGCGGACCGTGGCGGCAGGCAGCTCGTCCGTACCGCTGGAGCGGTCGGGGCGGGCCTTCAGCCCCGCCTGCACCACCGCCACCGGATCCAGCCGGTGCACATCGCCGCCCGGGACCGTGATCCCGGGGATGTGCGCCGTCTCGCCCTCGCCGTAGTCGTACGGGGCGGCGGAGGCGGGCGGCAGCTCCGGCCAGAGGCGGGCCGGGCCGATGGCGGCCGGGGCCCGTCCGGCGCTCTTCAGCTCGCCGCCGGTGCCGCAGCCGGCCAGCAGCGCGACCCCGGCCAGCACCGCCGTCGCGCCGGCCCCCGCCCGGTGCTGCGGACGCATGGCTTCCTCCGTTCCCGACAGTCGGTCGAGCCGACGGGCGCGTGCCCATGCACGGCCCCGGCTCCGTAGACCATATTCGGAAGGAAGTCTCTTATGCGTATTTAGTACTGACGTGGGTTCAGCGCGGGTTCAGTGCTGGTACGGATTCTGGCCCTGGCCCTGCGCACCCGGCGCGAAACCCGGCTGCTGCGGCGGGCCGAACGGGTTGCCGTCCTGCGACGCCGCGTGCTGGGCCAGCAGCTGTTCGGCCTGCTCCTTGGGGATCCGCTGCTCACCACCGCAGAAGGTGCACTGGGTGGCGAACTTCGTCGAGAACGGGAACAGCGGCACGAAGAACAGCGTGAACTTCGTGACCCGCTTGCGCAGCGTGTGCGCGGACGGGTTCCCGCACCAGCCGCAGACCATCGTCATGACGGCCAGTTGGTAGAGATAGCCTCGCGTACCAAAAATGATCATGTTGTGGGTCCCTTCCCCGAATTACCCATGAGCGCCCGGCGGCAGAGCGCCAGCAGCTTCTCGTCCTCGTACGTGTCGTGGCTGCCGTAGCCGCCGTCCATCGCGTTGTGACGGCGTACGGAGGCGAGCTCGGCGCGCAGCACGTGCTCCGCGTCCGTCCCCGCACCGGCCACCCCCATCCGCGCCAGACATCCGGCCACCCGAACCCTGACATGGCGGTTCTGCTCCCAGGCCGCCAGGAGCACCGGAACGGACTCCTCGGCCCGTCCGGAAACCTCCCACAGAGCGATCGCCGCGTCCACCCGCAGCCACAGCTCCTCGTGCCGCAGCAGTGCCCGCAGCCGCGGAGCGGTCACCGCCGCCTGCGCGCCGAGCCGGCCCAGCGCGCTCGCCGCCGACCGCCGCTCGTGCGCGTGCTCCGCCTGGAGCCCCTCGATCAGCACCGGCAGCACGGCGGCGGCGTCCCGGTCGACCGCCCAGAGCGCCTCGGCGGCCTCCGTGGCCGCCGCCGTGCCGGGGCGCCGGATCAGCGACCGCAGCTCAGGCACGGCACAGTGCGCCGCGGGCCCGAACGAGCCGAGCGCCCGCAGCGCCGCCGTCCGCAGCCACTCGCCGCGGTACTCCGGGGCCCCGCGCAGCACCCGCAGCACCTCCGGCGCCGCCTCACCCGCCCGCAGCGCGGTCAGCCCGGCCAGCAGCGGACTCGCCCGGTCGTAGGCCCCCTCGTCGAGGTCCACCTCGCCTAGCCTGCGCCGCAGCACGCCGGCCAGCGGACGGGCCGCCGAGCCCAGATATCCGATGGCGAAGCCCACATCGTGCGGCACCTCGGGCCGCTCCAGCGCAGCGGCCAGCACCGGCACCGCACGGGCGTCACCCAGCCGGGACAGGGCCTTCACCGCGCTGCCGAGCCCCGGCGGCCCGCTCGCCCACTCCTTCACCCACGCGCCCGGGTCCGCCGCGACCCGGGCCGCCAGCGCGTCCGCCGCCGGTGCGGCCAGTCCGAACAGCTCCTCCAGGACGTGCGAAGCGGCCTCGGCCAGCCTCGGCTCGGCCGCGCAGAGCTGCTCGCCCACCAGCCGCACCAGCTCCCCGTAGGAGCCCCGCCAGGCCCGTATCAGCCCGCTGCTCATCCGGACCGCGTCGATGCGCTGCCAGCGGTCGGGGCTGCACAGCTGGTCGGTCAGCAGCGCCGTCCGCTCCGCGACCCGGTCGTCGAGGCCGACATGCAGGGTCCGCAGCAGATCGGCCGTCCAGGGCGCCGTGCGTCCGGCGCTCTCCTCGGCCGACAGCGCCCGCAGCTGCCCCACCAGCGTCACCGGCGCCGCCCGCTCCCCGTCCGGGGCCGGCTCCGGCTCGCTGGGCGCCTCGGCAGGCCGGCTCCCCGGCTCCGAGGGTGCCGATCGCAGCTGCCGCAGCAGCCCCGCGACCACCCGCACCACATCGCCCGGCAGCGCCTGTGGTGCGCACCGCGCCAGCTGGGCGAGCGCCGCGAGCCGCAGCCCGGGTGGATACGACTCCGCGGCCAGCCGGCTCAGCCAGTCGGCGATCTGGTCGGTCAGCGGCCGGTGGCGCAGGGCGACCCGGCCCGCCGCCTCGACCAGCGCGAGCCGCACCTCCTCGTCCGGCTCGACCGCAAGCCGGTCCCGCAGCAGCGTCAGGACCCGCGCGGGGTGGCCGTGCAGCGTGGCGAGCGCCAGCGGGGCGGAGACCCGTACGCCCGGGTCGTCGTCGGCCATCAGGGCGAAGAACACCCCGGCGCCCGCGGTGACGGCCGCCGCCGCCATCGCGTAGTTGGCCGCTCCCTCGATCTCGTCCTCGTCGATCTCGTCCTCGTCGTCCTCGTCGAGGTCGATGCCGCCGATGCTGGTGAGCAGCTCGACGATGCCTCCCCGGTCCGGGACGGCGGGATCCACCACCAGCTCGAAGAGGAAGGGGATGCAGGCAAGCGTGCACGCGTAGACGTCGCCCTGGTGGTGGACGGCCCCGTACATGCCGTCCAGCGCCCCCTCGCGCTCCGCCGGATCGGCGGACGCGAGGCCCTGGAGGAGTTGGGGCACATCATCGGCAGGCCCGTACGCATGCTCCATCGAGGCCCAGTCGACCTCGTCGATCCCCGCGAACACGCCATCGCCTCCCCACGCGCCATCACGAAGCAGTGTCTGCGCAGAGTGTGCACCACCGCTCCGACAATCCACCCGCCACATGCAGCCTTTTGCCGTTGAACATGACAACAAAGGCGGCGGTGCGGTATGCCCCAGGCCCGCGACGGCGCGGCCCGCTACGCCGTACCCGGAACCGGACGCCCCCGGCCCGGTTCGTTGAGCGGGCCGAGCAGATCCCCGTACCGTTCCAGCCGCTCCTCCATGTCGCCGGCCAGGAAGACCAGCTCCCCGGGGCTGCGGCACTCCTGGATCTCCGCCCAGGTGACCGGCGCGGAGACGGACGGCTCGGCCCGTGCGCGGAGGGTGTAGGGGGTGGCGGTCGTCTTGGCAGCGGCGTTCTGGCTGAAATCGACGAACACCTTTCCCGGCCGGAGCGCCCGCTTCATCCGGTGCACCACCAGATCCGGAAGCTCCAGCTCCGCCTGAACGGCCAGCCCCTTCGCGTACGCCGACACCAGCTCGGAGGCCGTGGGCTCCAGCGGGACGAGCAGATGCAGCCCCTTGGACCCGGACGTCTTCCCGTAGGCCTCCAGACCGTCCGCCGCCAGGCGTTCCCGCAGCCAGAGGGCGACCTCGCAGCACTCCACGACGCTCGCGGGCGCCCCGGGATCCAGGTCGAACACCAGCCGGTCGGCCACTTTCGGGGTATCGGCCCGCCACTGCGGCGTGTGGAACTCCACCACCAGATTGGCCGCCCACATCAGCGTCGCGAGGTCTCCCACGACGATCTGGTCGGCCCCTTCGTTCTCGCGGTGCGGCACCTGGGTCGTCCGTACCCAGGACGGCGTACCGGGCGGCGGGTTCTTGGTGAAGAAGCACTGCCCGTCCGGACCGTCCGGATAGCGCAGGAAGGACACGGGCCGCTCCCGCAGATGCGCCAGCAGCGCCTCGGCGGCCGTGGCCGCGTAGTAGTGCAGCACCTCGCCCTTGGTGGTCCCGGTGGCCGGATACAGCACCTTGTCCAGATTGCTGAGCGTCAGGCGCCGCCCCTCCACCTCAGTGATAGGCGACATACGATAAGAATCACATGTAAATCGGATTTATAGGTACACGAGGGATCTAAGGGGTGACCGGTGAGGTCCATATGGAACGGCGCCATCTCGTTCGGGCTGGTCAGCATTCCGGTCAAGCTGGTCAACGCCACCGAGAACCACTCGGTCTCCTTCCGCCAGATCCACCTCACCGACGGCGGCCGGATCCGCTACCGCAAGGTGTGCGAGCTGGACGGCGAGGAGGTGACCGCCGCCGAGACCGGCAAGGCGTACGAGGACGCCGACGGCTCGATGATCCCGATCACCGACGAGGACCTGGGCTCACTGCCGCTGCCCACCGCCAAGACGATCGAGATCGTCGCCTTCGTGCCGGCCGACTCGATCGACCCGCTCCAGATGGGCACGGCCTACTACCTCTCCGCCAACGGGGTCCCCGCCACCAAGCCGTACACGCTGCTGCGCGAGGCGCTGAAGCGGAGCCGGAAGGCCGCCGTCGCCAAATTCGCGCTGCGCGGCCGGGAGCGGCTCGGGATGCTGCGGGTGGTCGACGACGTGATCGCGATGCACGGGCTGCTCTGGCCGGACGAGATCCGGGACCCGGAGGGCGTCGCCCCCGACGCGGGCGTGAAGGTGCGTGACGCCGAACTCGACCTGGCCGACGCCCTGATGGACACCCTCGGTGAGGTCGACATGGACTCGCTGCACGACGACTACCGGGAGGCGGTCGAGGAGCTCGTCTCGGCCAAGGCCTCCGGGGAGGTGCCCCGGACGGCGGCGCCCGACGATTCCGGCGGCGGCAAGGTCATCGACCTGGTCGCGGCCCTGGAGAGCAGCGTCCGCGCCGCCAAGGAGGCCCGCGGGGACGAGGCCGAGGGGGGTGGCGAGCCCGAGAGGAGTGGCGAGGCGCAGGACGCGAAGGTCACGTCGATCGCGGACCGCAAGGGCGGCACCCGCGGGGCCCCGGCCGGCAGGTCCGGCTCGTCGCCGGGCTCGTCCGGGGCGAAGAAGTCCACGGCGGGGTCCGGGAGGACGGCCGCGAAGAAGAGCGCGCCGAGCGGCGGGACCGGCGCGAAGAAGACGGCCTCGAAGAGCACCACCGCCAGGAAGTCCACGGCGAAGGACTCGGCGGCGAAGAGCTCGACGGCGAAGAGCTCGACGGCGAAGAAGTCCACGGCGAAGGAGTCCACGGCGAAGAAGCGGAGCGGCACGAAGAGCGCCCCGCGCAAACGCACCTCCGCCTGACGCCGCCCCTACCGCGCCGCTGTAGCGGCCGGGGCGACCGCGCGGCCGGGGCGGCCGCGCGGCCGCGGCGACCGCGCGGCCGCGGCGACCGCACGGCCGGGACGACGCACGGACGTGATTGCGCAGGGCCGGGACCACCCGAGGCCGGAACGACCGCACAGGCGCCAGCTGGACGTCGTGCGGTCGTCGTGCGATTCGGGCGCGGAGCGGGGCGGCTTCCGGAACGACCGGACGTCCGTCGCGGGGCGCGTGCCCCGCGAC
>NZ_JBHXUW010000060.1:0-50260 GCF_042672475.1 Streptomyces sp. NPDC127177 | reverse complement strand
CATCCAACAACCGCGCACCCATACCCACCCACTGCGAACCCTGACCAGGAAAGACGAACACCGTCCGCCCATCCACATCAGCCACACCACGGGCCAGGTCCGTCCCGGGCTCACCGGCACCCAACGCGGCTGTTCCGGCGAGCAGTTGCTCACGCTCGGTGCCGATCACGACCGCCCGGTGCTCGAAGAGCGAGCGCGAGGCGATCAGGGAATGGCCCACATCCGCCGGGCGGGTGCCGGGTTCGGTCTCCAGCAGCTCGACGAGTGCCCTCGCGCCGTCGCGCACGGCGGCCTCGCCCCGGCCGGAGAAGACCCAGGGGACGGTGGTCCCGGTGTGGGCGGCCGGTGCGGGGTCCGGGGCCTCTGTGGGCTCGGGTGCCTGTTCCAGCAGGGCGTGCGCGTTGGTGCCACTGATTCCGAAGGAGGACACCGCGCACCTGCGCGGCCGTCCCGTCTCGGGCCAGTCGACGGATTCGGTGAGCAGGCGTACGGCGCCGGAGTCCCAGTCGACATGCGAGGACGGCTTCTCGGAATGGAGTGTCCGGGGCAGCACGCCGTTGCGCAGTGCCATGACCATCTTGATGACGCCCGCGACGCCGGCGGCGGCCTGGGTGTGCCCGATGTTCGACTTGAGGGAGCCCAGCCACAGCGGACGTCCCTCCTCACGGCCCTGACCGTAGGTGGCCAGCAGGGCCTGCGCCTCGATCGGATCACCCAGCCGCGTGCCCGTACCGTGCGCCTCCACCGCGTCCACGTCACCGCCCGACAGCCCGGCGTTGGCGAGAGCCTGACGCACCACACGCTCCTGCGAGGGACCGTTGGGCGCGGTCAGACCGTTGGACGCACCGTCCTGGTTGATCGCCGACCCACGCACCACGGCCAGCACCCGGTGACCGTTACGGGTGGCGTCCGAGAGACGCTCCGCGACCAGTACGCCTACGCCTTCGCCCCAGCCGGTGCCGTCCGCGTCCTCGGAGAATGCCTTGCAGCGCCCGTCGGGAGCCAGGCCGCCCTGCTTGCTGAACTCGACGAAGACCGAGGGCTCGCTGAGGACCGTGACCCCGCCGATGACCGCGAGCGAGGACTCGCCGCTGCGCAGCGACTGGGCCGCGACGTGCAGTGCCACCAGCGAGGAGGAGCAGGCGGTGTCGACGGTGATCGCCGGGCCCTCGAGGCCGAGCGTGTAGGCGAGGCGTCCCGACAGCACACTGGCGGCGGTGCCGGTCAGCGCGTGACCCTGGAGTTCCGTACCGGCGGCTGCCGAGGGCGCGCCCCAGTGGTAGGCGCCCACGAAGACGCCTGCGTTGCTGCCGCGCAGCGCCGTGGGAGGTATGCCGGACCGCTCCAGCGCCTCCCAGGTCACTTCGAGCAGGAGTCGCTGCTGGGGGTCCATGGCGATGGCTTCGCGCGGGGATATCCCGAAGAATCCGGCATCGAATTCGGGTGCCTCGTAGAGGAATCCGCCTTCGTGTGTGGCGCTGTTCCCCTCACCCGTGCCGGTGAGCCGCTCCACGTCCCATCCGCGGTCCGCGGGGAATCCGGATATGGCGTCCCCGCCGGATTCGACGAGTTCCCAGAGAGCCTCCGGAGAGCGCACTCCACCGGGCAGCCGGCAGCTCATTCCGACAATGGCGATCGGCTCGTTCTCCTTGAGTTCCAGCTCCCCGATTCGCTGGCGCGCGCGCCGGAGATCGGAGGTAACTCGCCTCAAGTAGTCGACTACTTTGTCCTGCTGGTCTTCTGGCACCGGTCCGTCCTCATCATCGGGTCGCGAACGAAAGCAGCGAGTCTTTATGTGGTTTCGAACTCTTCATCAATGATGTCGAGCAGTCTGTCGACCGACACCGTCTCGATGTCCTCGCCGGACCCGCCGGCTGCGGAGGGCGAGGACTGGCGAAGGGCCGAGATGAGTTTCTCCAGGCGGTCGGCGATCGCCTGACGTTCGAAACCATCCGGCGGCACCGTGTGGACGACGGCCTCGAACCGGGCGAGTTCGTCGTCGGCGGAGCTCGACGCGGGCGTGTCCGGTGCGCTGAGCACCGTCGCGAGGTGCCCTGCGATCAGGGCGGGCGTCGGGTAGTTGAAGACGAGCGTGCTGGGCAGCGGCCGTCCGGTGACGACGATGAGCCGGTCGCGGAGCTCGACGCCCGCCAGTGAGTCGAGGCCCATCTCCTTGAAGGCGTGGTGGGCCCCGACGGCGTCCGGGTTGCGGTGGCCGAGCACCTCGGCTGCCTCGGAGCGTACGAGGTCCAGGAGATGACGGTCCCGCTTCGCCGCGGGCATCTCGGCGAGCTGTCCCCGCAGGGTGGCGGCGCCGGCGGCGGCGACCCCCTGTGCGGCAGCCGGTGGCCTGACGGTGCGGAGTTCCGCGGGCTCCGTGCGCACCTCGCCCGGGGTCTCCGCCGGAGCGGGCCGCAGTTCCCCGGCGGTCAGCGGGCGGACGCGCAACATGTCGGCGGTGAGTACCGGGGCGCCGGTGAAGTCGGCTGCCGTCAGCCGCAGTGCGGTGCCGCCGGCGTCCTCGCGGGCGGTGATGCGCAGGCGCAGAGCGGTGGCACCCTGCGCGTGCAGGGACACGCCCCGCCAGAGGTCCGGAATGCCGGTGCGGTCCGTCATGACGGAATGCCGCGCGGCGTCCAGCAGAGCCGGGTGGAGTCCGTACGCCTGCGCGTCGGTCACCTCCGCGGGCAGCGCGACCTCGGCGAAGGTCTCGTCGCCCCGCTTCCACAGCGCCCGCAGCCCCTGGAAGACCGGGCCGTAGTCGAAGCCCCGGTCGGCCAGCCGCTCGTAGTGGTCCTCCAGGTCGACCGGCTCGGCACCCCGCGGCGGCCAGGTGCCCGAACCGGAACCCAGGTCGGCGCAGGTCTCAGGCTGTGTGCCGCCGGGGGTGAGGTAGCCCGTCGCGTGCTCGGTCCAGGGCGCGCCGGCCGCGCCCTCCGCCCTGGAGTGCACGGTGACGAAACGTCGGCCGATACCGTCCCCCGCACTGAGGCGTATCTGCAGTCGCACCGCGCCGTGCCCGGGAAGAACCAGCGGCCGGGTGAGTGCCAGCTCCTCGACCCTGCCGCAGCCCACCTCGTCACCGGCCCGGATCACTGCCTCCAGCAGGGCCGAGCCCGCCAGCGTGGTCCGGCCGGCGACGGTGTGGTGGGACAGCCACGGCTGGGTGCGGACCGAGAGCGTCCCGGTGCACACCAGGCCGTCACCGTCGGCGAGTTCGAGGGTGGTGCCGACCATGGGGTGCCCGGTCGCGACGGTGCCGCCGCCCGCGACGGCGGAAGGCGGGGCCGGCCAGTGGCGTTGGTGCTGGAAGGCGTAGGTGGGCAGATCGACCCGCCGGGCTCCCGTGTCCTCGAAGAAGACACGCCAGTCGACCGGGACGCCTTCGGTGTACAGCAGACCGAGTGCGGCAAGGAACGCGGACTCCTCCGGTCGGTCCTTGCGCAGGGCGGGGACGACGGCCAGAGGCCGGGCGGCCGTGCCGGTGCCTGCACCTGTGCCCATGTCGGTGTCGGTGTCGGTGTCGGTGTCGGCCAGGCTCTCCCTTGCCATCGCTGACAGCACGCTCCCGGGGCCCAGCTCCAGCAGCACGTCCACGTTCTCGTCCCGCAGCGCCCCGATGCCGTCGGCGAACCGCACGCTCTGGCGCACGTGTCGCACCCAGTAGTCGGGGGTGCGCAGTTCGGCGCCGGCGGCACGCCCCGTGAGGTTCGACAGGACGGTCAGTTCCGGCTCGCGGAAGGTGAGGGTCTCCACGACGCGTCGGAAGTCCGCGAGCATCGGCTCCATGAGCGGTGAGTGGAAGGCGTGCGAGACCGGCAGCCGACTGGTGCGGCGGCCCAGGCCTGCGAAGTGGGTGGCGATCTCCAGAGCGGCGCTCTCCTCGCCCGCGACCACGACGGACCGCGGCCCGTTGACCGCGGCGACGGACACCTCGTCCGCGCGGCCGGCGAGCAGGGGGGTCACCTCGGCCTCGGATGCCTCCACCGCGACCATCGCGCCGCCGGCCGGCAGGGCCTGCATGAGCCCGGCGCGTGCGGCGACGAGACGACAGGCGTCGGGCAGTGTGAGAACTCCCGCGACATGAGCCGCCGTGATCTCACCGATCGAGTGGCCGCCCACCACGGCGGGGCGGAGTCCGAACGACTCCACCAGCCGGTACAGGGCCGTCTCCATGGCGAACAGGGCGGGCTGCGTCCAGCCAGTACTGTTCAGCCGGTCGGGGTCCTTGCCCCACATGACGGCACGCAGCGGGCTTTCGAGATGGCTGTCCAGTTCGGCCAGCACGGCATCCAGGGCACGGGCGAAGACGGGGTAACGCCCGCACAGTTCACGGCCCATCCCCAGGCGCTGGCTGCCCTGCCCCGGAAAGAGGACCGCCAGGTTTCCGCCGCCGGCCTCCGTACGGGCGGCCCGGGTCACCCGCTGCTTGTCCGCGAGCAGGACCGCCCGGTGCCGGAGTGCGGCCCGGCCCGTCGCCAGGGAGTAGCCGACGTCGAGTGCATCGGCCGCGGGGGTGCGCTCCACGAAGTCGGTGAGCCGCTCCAGCTGCTCCGTCAGCGCTTCCTCGGTGCCGGCCGAAACCGGCCACGGCACCACAACGGGCACGATGGAGGCCTCGGGTACGGTCGGACCCCGCTCGTCCGCCTGCTCAACGATGACGTGGGCGTTCGTTCCGCTGACGCCGAAGGACGACACACCAGCACGCCTCGGCCGCCCCTCGGAGTGCCACGGCACCTGCTCGGTCAACAGCTCGACGGCGCCTTCGTGCCAGTCCACCTGACTGGTCGGCTCGTCCACGTGCAGGGTTCGGGGCATCAGCCCGTGCCGCATGGCCATGACCGTCTTGATGAGGCCCGCTATCCCCGCTGCCGCCTGGGTGTGCCCGATGTTGGACTTGAGGGAGCCCAGCCGCAGGGGGCGCCCGGGGGCGCGGCCCTGCCCGTACACGGCCTGCAGCGCCTGCGCCTCGATCGGGTCGCCGAGCCTGGTGCCCGTGCCGTGCGCCTCGACCATGTCGATGTCGGTCCCGGTGAGTCCCGCGTCGGCCAGCGCCTGCTGGATCACCCGCTCCTGTGCCGGGCCGCTCGGGGAGGTCAGGCCGTTGGACGCGCCGTCCTGGTTGGTGGCGCTTCCCCTGATGACCGCGAGCACGGCGTGTCCTCGGGCGCGGGCGTCGGAGAGGCGTTCCAGTACGACGATGCCGACGCCCTCGGCCCAGGAGGTGCCGTCCGCCGTGTCGGAGAACGCCTTGCAGCGCCCGTCGGGAGCCAGACCGCCCTGCCGGGAGTAGCCGACCAGCCCCGCGGGGGTGGACATGACCGTGACCCCGCCGACGACTGCCGTCGAGCACTCCTGCGTACGCAGCGAGCGGGCCGCCCAGTGCAGTGCGACCAGTGAGGAGGACGAGGCGGTGTCGACCGTGACCGCCGGGCCTTCGAGGCCGAGGGTGTAGGCGAGCCGTCCGGAGGCGACAGCCGGCGAGAGGCCGGTCACGGCGTGGCCCGCCATGTCCTGCGGGGACCGGTCGGCGACGACCGCGTAGTCCTGTCCGTTGGTGCCGACGAACACGCCGGTACTGCTGCCCTTCAGGCTGTGCGGGTCGATGCCCGCCCGTTCCAACGCCTCCCAGGCGGTTTCGAGGACCAGCCGCTGCTGGGGGTCCGTGGACACCGCCTCGCGGGGCGACATTCCGAAGAACCCGGCGTCGAAGTGGGCCGCCTCGTACAGGAATCCGCCCTCGTGGGGCAGGCTGCGCCCCGGCCCGTCGCCGGCCAGGGCCTCCAGGTCCCAGCCGCGGTCGGCGGGGAAGCCGGAGATCGCGTCGCGGCCGGCCAGTACCAGGTCCCACAGCTCCTCGGGGGAACGCACACCGCCCGGGAAACGGCATGCCATCCCGACGACCACTACCGGGTCCTCGTGGGCTCCGATCGTCATGATGTCGCACGCTCCCTGGGGAAAGTCGGGCTACGGACAGCTCTCCGTGCCGGATCGTATGGCGGCGGGCGCTGTACATTTCCCTAAGGAATTCAGGAGTCTCCGGCAGAAGACTAGGGATTCCCCGGGACGTGGTGTGAGACCAAGTAACTGCCGCGCTTCGACACATGCGGCGCGGCCACCCGGCGACCCGCCGTGTGGGTACCTGTGACGCGGGCCGTTGGGGCCGCCACTTCCGGAGGGTGTTGTCCATGGGCTCGATTCGGCGGCCTGTCCTGTTCGTCAGCTATGCCGAAAGCGGTCTTCTCAACCCACTGCTGGTACTCGCCGAGGAATTGTCCCGTCGCGGCGTGGAGGACCTATGGTTCGCGACCGACGAAAAGGCCCGTTTCGAAATCGGTGCGGCCTCGGTGAAGACACCGGTCGAGTTCGCTTCGCTGGGTGACGTGGTGCCGCAGATGTCGGCCGTCACCTGGGACGACGAGACCTATCGCGAGGTGACCCAGCGCTCGCGTTTCAAAGCGCACCGCGCGGTCATCAAGCACTCCTTCGCACCGGAATCCCGGGTCGAGAAGTACCGGCGTCTCGAAGCCGTCGTCGAAGAGGTACAGCCGGCTCTGATGGTCATCGAGTCCATGTGCCAGTTCGGGTACGAGCTGGCGATCACGAAGGGTATTCCGTTCGTTCTCGGTGTGCCGTTCGTCCCGAGCAACGTACTCACCTCGCACGTGCCGTTCGCCAAGTCGTACACCCCCAGCAGCTTCCCGGTGCCGCACTCCGGGCTGCCGCTGGACATGACGTACGCACAGCGGGCGGAGAACCAGCTGTTCCGGCTGCGTACGCTGGGCATGTTCATGAGCTCCTCGATGCGCAAGGTCGTCGAGAAGGACAACCGGATCCGCGCGGAGCTCGGGATCGCGCCCGAGGCGCGTCAGATGATGGCCAGGATCGACCACGCCGAGATGGTGCTCTGCTACTCGGTGCCCGAGCTGGACTACCCGTTCCCGGTACCGGAGAAGATGCGACTGGTCGGTGCCATGGTGCCGCCCCTTCCGCAGGCTCCGGACGACGGCGGGCTGTCCGGGTGGCTCGATGCCCAGAAGTCCGTGGTCTACATGGGGTTCGGCACGATCACCCGGCTGACCCGCGAGCAGGTCGGCGCACTGGTGGAGGTCACCCGTCGGCTGGAGGGGAAGCACTCGGTCCTGTGGAAGCTCCCGGTGGAGCAGCAGGAACTGCTGCCCCCGCCGGAGGAGTTGCCGGACAACCTGCGGATCGAGGCGTGGGTCCCCTCCCAGCTCGACGTGCTGGCGCATTCCAAGGTCGACGTGTTCTTCACCCACGCGGGCGGCAACGGCTACCACGAGGGTCTCTACTTCGGGAAGCCGCTGGTGGTGCGCCCGCTCTGGGTCGACTGCGACGACCAGGCCGTCCGCGGTCAGGACTTCGGCGTCAGTCTGACGCTCGACCGTCCGGAGACCGTCGACCCCGACGACGTCTTCGACAAGCTGACCCGGGTGCTGGGCAACAGCGCGTTCCGCAAGCGCGCGGAGTACTTCTCGTCGCTGCTCCGGATCGCGGGCGGCCGGGACACGGCAGCGGATCTGCTCCTCGGCCTGCCGGCCCTCACCGAGGGGGAGCCGGCCCCCTCCCCCGCTTCCACGCCTTCGTCCGCCCCCGCTTCCGCCAACGACTGATCGAGGCATCGCATGTCATTCACACAGCCTGTGTCCAAGCCCTGGCTCGGCGGGCGTGAGCTCGAATACGTGACGGACGCCGTCAGCGGCGGCTGGATCTCCTCCCAGGGACCGTACGTCCGCAAGTTCGAGGAGGAGTTCGCCAACTACAACAAGTCGGCGCACGGAGTCGCGTGTTCGTCCGGCACGACGGCGCTCACCCTGGCGCTGCGGGCGCTCGGTGTCGGCCCCGGGGACGAGGTGATCGTTCCCGAGTTCACGATGATCGCCTCGGCGTGGGCGGTCACCTACACGGGCGCCACCCCCGTCTTCGTGGACTGCGGGGACGATCTCAACATCGACGTCTCACTGATCGAGGAGAAGATCACCTCGCGCACCAAGGTGATCATGCCGGTGCACATCTACGGGCGCCGCTGCGACATGGACCCGATCATGGATCTGGCCCGCGAGTACAACCTGCGCGTCGTGGAGGACTCCGCCGAGGCGCACGGGGTGCGTCCGGTGGCCGACATCGCCTGCTTCTCGCTCTTCGCCAACAAGATCATCACTGCTGGTGAGGGGGGCATCTGTCTGACGGACGACCCGTACCTGGCGGATCAGATGGCTCACCTCCGGGCCATGGCCTTCACCAAGGACCACAGCTTCCTGCACAAGAAGCTCGCCTACAACTTCCGCATGACCAGCATGCAGGCGGCCGTCGCGCTGGGGCAGACCGAGCAGCTCGACGCCATCCTGGAGAAGCGCCGGGACATCGAGCGTCGTTACGACGAGGGGCTGAGCGGCATCGACGGCATCACGCTGATGCCGCCGCGGGACGTGCTGTGGATGTACGACCTGCGGGCCGAACGCCGCACCGAGCTGATGGAGTTCCTCGCCGACGAGGGCATCGAGACGCGGCTCTTCTTCAAGCCCATGAGCCGGCAGCCCGGCTACCTCGACCCCCGGTGGCCCGAGCTGAACGCCAGCCGGTTCAGCGAGGACGGTCTCTACCTCCCGACCCATACCGGACTCACCGAGGAGGACCAGGAGATCGTGACCGGCAAGATCCGCAAGTTCTACGGCGCCTGAGCCGAGTCCTATCCCCAGGGGAACTGAGAAGATGACAACTGTCGACAGGTGCCCGGTCGCCTTCCCGTTGAGGCGGCCCGGCCAGTCCTTTCCGCCTCCGGAATACCAGGACTTCCGCCGGAGCGACGGCCTGGTGAGCACCACGCTGCCCTCCGGAGTGCCCGTATGGCTGGTGACACGGCACGAGGACGTGCGCAAGGTGCTCACCGACCCGCGGATCAGCTCCAACCCCTCGCACCCCGGTTTCCCCAGGGCCGCGAAGACGGGCGGTGTGCCGTCCCAGGACGAGGTGCCCGGCTGGTTCGTGGCCCTGGACCCGCCGGAGCACGGGCGGTTCCGGAAGACGCTGATTCCCGAGTTCACCGTCCGCAAGGTCCGGGACATGCGGCCGGCCGTCCAGTCCATCGTGGACGAACGTATCGACGCGATGCTCGCTGCGGGCAACACCGCCGACCTGATCGCGGACTTCGCACTCTCCGTGCCGTCCCTGGTGATCTCCAGTCTGCTGGGGGTGCCCAACGCGGACCGGGACTTCTTCGAGACGAAGACCCGGGTGCTGGTGACCCTCACGTCCACGGACGAGCAGCGGCAGGCCGCGTCGAAGGCACTGCTGCGCTATCTCAACCGGCTGATCACCATCAAACAGAAGCGGCCGGGCGATGACCTGATCAGCCAGCTTCTGGCCGAGGGGACGCTCAGCAAGCAGGAACTGTCCGGTGTGTCGATGCTGCTGCTGATCGCCGGGCACGAGACGACGGCGAACAACATCGGGCTCGGGGTGGTCACCCTGCTGTCCCATCCGCAGTGGATCGGCGACGAGCGGGCGGTCGAGGAACTGCTGCGCTACTACTCGGTCGCCGACCTGGTGGCGTTCCGGGTGGCCGTCGAGGACGTGGAGATCGGCGGTCAGCTGATCAAGGCGGGCGAGGGCATCATTCCGCTGGTCGCCGCCGCGAACCACGACGGGACGGTCTTCGAGCGCCCCGACGAGTTCGACCCCGGCAGGTCGGCCCGGTCGCACGTGGCGTTCGGCTACGGAGTGCATCAGTGCCTCGGCCAGAACCTGGTCAGGGTCGAGATGGACATCGCCTACCGGACGCTGTTCGAGCGGATACCGACGCTGGAACTGGCGGTACCGGTCGAGGAACTGCCACTCAAGTACGACGGCGTGCTGTACGGACTGCACGCCCTGCCCGTCCGCTGGTAGCGGACACCCCACGGCCCGGGCGGGGCACCGCCGCGGGCGAATCGACGGAGGAATGATGCTGCGCATCAGCGTGGACACCGACCGCTGTGTGGGGGCCGGACAGTGCGTGCTGTCGGCTCCCGAGGTCTTCGACCAGGACGATCTCGGCATCGTCCAGGTGCTGAAGGAGACCGGGGACGAGACGGCCCTGGACGAAGCACGTCAGGCGGGGCTCGTCTGCCCGTCCCAGGCGATCACGGTCAGCGACAGCTGAACGGCACCATACGAAGAAGGGCTCTGCCCCCCACCGGATCGGTCGGGGGGCAGAGCCCTCTCTGCTTGTGCCTTCTACCAGGTGACGGGCACTTCGGTGAGTCCGGCCGACAACTGACCGCCCAGCACCTGCAGTTCCTCGATCGGGGTGGCGAGGCGCAGCGCGGGAAGCCGGGTGAAGAGCAGCGTGTAGGCCGTCTGAAGCTGCATACGGGCGAGCGGGGCCCCGATGCAGTGCCACATGCCGTGCCCGAACGTCAGATGGGTGTTCGGCGAGCGGGTGATGTCGAAGACCTCGGGGTCGTCGAAGACCTGGGTGTCGAAGTTGGAGAGGGTGAAGTCGAGCAGCACCAGATCCCCGAAGCGGATGGTGACACCGCCGATCTCCACGTCCTCGGTGGCGTAGCGCGGCAGGACGGACCCGCCTGCCTTCGCGGACCGCAGGATCTCCTCCACGGCGCCGGCCATCAGTTTGCGGTCCCCGAGTGCTGCCGCGCGCTGCTCCGGGTAGAGGCCGAAGAGGATCACACCGAGGTCGATATGGCTGGCCACCGCTTCGAGTCCGGCGAACAGCACGCCCGCCGCGATGGGTCCGATACGCGCGTCCGACGGCTCCTTCGCGGCGAGCCGTGAGATGACGTCGTCGCCGGGCTCGGCGCGCTTGCGGCCGGCCAGCTCCACGAGATAGCCGAAGAGGTCCTGTTGTCCGTCCTGGACGGTGTCCGGGTCGTCCAGACCACCCATCCGGGACAACAGGGTGACGAGCAGGCCGCGGTCCTCGGGCGGAACGCCGATGAGTTCGCCGAGCACGGCCAGCGAGAACGGCAGGGAGAACCCGCCGTGCAGATCCCCGGGCGCCCCCTGGGCGACGAAGCCCTCCAGCACCGCCTCGGCGAGCGCCTCCACCTTCGGCATCATGTTGAGGACGCGCCGGGCCGAGAAGTTCGGGGTGAGCATGGCCCGGGTCTCGGTGTGCAGTTTCCGTGCCAGGTCGGCGTCGTCGCTGACCAGCATGTCCAGGAAGGGGTTCTGGACGTAGCGCGGCGCGTTGGCCGGGTCGGGGTGTGCGCGGGCCAGCCGGTCGTCGCGGAGCAGCTCCTTCAGCTCGGCGTGCCGGGTCACCAGCCACCCCTCGTCACCGGCGGGGGTGCGGACCTTGCAGACGGGGCTGCGGGTCTGGAGTTCGCGCAGCAGCGGGCTCAGCCGCAGCACGGTCGGCGGCACCCCCTTGAGCGACGGCAGCTCTTGGGACGTGGTCATGGCGTGGTTCTCCTCTGGACGGTGGTGCGTGCCTGCTGTCGTTGCCCCGCGGGCCTGCGGGGGATGCGGCTGCCGGGGCGGGGCGGCTGCCTGACCGCCCCGGCATGGGTGGTGCGGCGCTCACGCCTCGGCGGCGGGGAGGCCGGCGAGCCACTCCTCGATCGTCCGCGCGGTCAGTGCGGAGTGCTCCTTGGCGAGCGAGAGGTGGTTGGCCTCGATCTCCCGGATGTCGTCGGCGGGGACCCCCGCCGTGTCGAACAGGAAACCGTCCAGTGACTCCATGCACCGGACGAGCATCGTCGGCGCGGTGGTGGGCACCGTCTCGATGTCGGTCATGGCCATGAACCAGTGGGCCATCGCGGAGAGCCGGGCGCTGTTCAGCGTGACCGACGGCGAGTCGATGTCGGCCAGGTAGTACCGGGTGGTCCGGTCCAGGTCCTTGCCCTCGCCCGGCTGGTAGCGGATGGACGCGGTGTCCAGGAGGATCACCGCCTCGGGCTTGATGCCCCAGGTCTCCTCCAGCACGCCTGCGGCGAGGTAGGCCAGCGAGCCGCCGGTGGAGTGACCCACCAGGACGAAGGGTTCGCCGTCGCTGGCGTGCAGGGCGCTCTCGGCCACGATCCGGGCCGCCGCCTCGCTGGTGGCGGGCAGCAGTTCGCCGGGGGCGAAGCCCATGAGCGGGAGAGCGGAGACCTGGCGTCGGCCGCGGAAGTGGGCCGCGATTCGCGCGTACTGGTGGACGCCGCCGGTGGCCCCCGGAGCGCTGACGAAGATCAGCCGGGGGTCGGCCGGGCCGTCCGCGAGGACGACGGGCTGCGAAAGCTCCTCCAGGTCGGCGGGGGTCTCGAAGGTCGGCCGGGTGTTGGCGACCGCCTTCAGCATGCGCATGCCCTCGACCATCTTCCCGGCCTGGACCGCCGCGTAGAACAGCCCTTCCAGCGTCTCCTGGGCGTGCCCGGTGCGGCTCGTGTGCGCCTCGGCGGAGGAGACGGCGCCGACGGGACCGGCGGCGAGCTGCCCGGCCAGTTCGCCGTGGAGCATGCGGGCGAGCTTCACGGGCGTCGCGTGGTCGAAGACGACGGAGCTGGGCAGCCGAAGCCCTAGGGCTTCGCCCAGTTGGTTGCGCAGTCCTACGGAGACCAGCGAGTCGAACCCGAGCTCCAGGAAGCCTCGCTCCGGATCGACGGCGCTGGGGTCGGGGTGGCCCAGGAGCGCTGCGGAGTAGCCCACCACCAGCTCGGTGAGCAGGCTCTCCTGCTCGGCCGCGCCGAGGTGGCGCAGCCGTTCCCGCAGCGTGACGGGGGAACGCTCCGCGGCGGCGGCGGACCTGCGGGCACGCGGCACGAGTTCCCGCCAGAGCGCCGGCAGTGCCTGCTGTTCCCTGAGCCCGGCGACGTTGACGCGGGCCGGGACCACGGTGGCCGGGTTGCGCACCAGCGCGGCGTCGAAGAGCGCGTGGCCCTCGTCCAGGGCGAGGGAGGGAAGACCGCCCCGCGCCATCCGCTCCAGGTCGGCGGCGCTCACATGGCTGGTCATGCCGCTGCCCCGGCCCCACGGGCCCCAGGCCAGGGAGACCGCGGGCCGGCCCTGGTCCCGCCGGAACCGGGCGAGCGCGTCCAGATAGGCGTTGGCAGCGGCGTAGTTGCCCTGTCCGGGGCTGCCGAGCACTCCGGAGATCGAGGAGTACAGCACGAACGCGGCCAGATCGAGGCCCTCGGTCGCCTCGTGCAGGTTCCAGGCGGCGTCCACCTTCGGCCGCAGGACGCGCTCCAGCAGTTCCGGCGTCAGCGAGCCGGTCATCGCGTCGCCGAGCACACCCGCGGTGTGGACGACCGCGGTCAGCGGGTGCGCTTCGGGCACGCCGGCCAGCAGACCGGCCACCGCGTCCCGGTCGGCCAGATCGCAGGAGACGACGGTGGCCTCCGCGCCCAGGTCGGAGAGGGAGGCGATCAGTTCGTCGGCTCCGGGTGCTCCGGGGCCGCTGCGGCTGGCCAGCAGGAGGTGTCGCACGCCGTGTCCGACGACGAGGTGGCGGGCGAGCCGACTGCCGAGTCCGCCGGTTCCACCGGTGATCAGCACGGTGCCTTCCGGGTCCCAGGCGCGCGCCCCGGCAGGCGAGGCCTCTCCGGTGTCGGGAAGCCGGATGAGCCGGCCCGCCCTGACGGTGTGCGCCCGGACGACCAGTTGCTGTTCGTCGAGGGAGAGCAGACCCGGCAGCACGCCGGCGGAGAGGAACGTGTCGTCCATGTCGACGAGCAGGAAGCTGCCGGGGTTCTCCGTCTGCGCCGAGCGTACGAGACCCCACACGGCGGCGGCCGCCGGGTCGCGTATCTCCTCGCCGGCGGCGGCCACCGCGCCCCGGGTGACGAAGACCAGACGTGAACCGGCGAGTGCGGGCTCGTTCAGCCACTCCTGGAGGAGGCCCAGTACCTGGGTGGTGAGGGCGCGCACGGACTCCGGGCCGGGCAGCGCGGGGTCGCCCACCACCGGTACGAGGAAGACGTCGGGCGCGACACCGCTGTCACCGACCGCACCGGCCAGCGACTCGGCATAGGCGCTGACGGTCTCGTCGGCACGGTGCATCGCGTAGCCGAGGTCGAGTTCGTCGGCGCCGACGACCGCCCAGCGGGTGCCGGTGGGCGCTGTCGCGGCGGCGACGGGCACCCAGTCGAGCGCGAGGAAGGAGCCGCTCCCGGCGGCGCCCGTCGTGGTCGCGGCCGGGGCCTGCCGGCCGGTGTGCGGGCCCAGGACCAGTGAGTCGACGGTGAGTACCGGGGCGCCCGTCGTGTCGACGGCGCACAGCGCCACCTCGCGGGCGCCCGTGACGGTGATCCGGACGCGCAGGGCGCGGGACTCGCCGGCGTGGAGGGTCAGCCCGTTCCAGGCCACCGGGGTGAGGACAGCGCTTTCGGCGTCCAGGGCGCCCGCCACACGGGCCGCGGCGTCCAGCAGCGCGGGGTGGATCCCGTAGGCGTCGGCGTCCTCGGCCCCGGCGGGCAGCTCCACGTCCGCGTAGATCTCGCCTTCGCAGCTCCAGGCGGCGGTGAGTCCCCGGAACGCGGGCCCGTAGGACACTCCGGCGGCTTCGAGCCGCTCGTACAGCGCGTCCAGGCCGATGGGCCCGGCGGCCCTCGGGGGCCAGACCGAGGTGTCGAAACCGGCGGCGTCGCGGGCGGGGTCGCCCGGAGCCAGGGTGCCGCGGGCGTGCGCCGTCCAAGGCCCGGTATCGCTGTCGGCGGGGCGGGAGTGGACGGTCAGCGCCCGACGGCCCACCTCGTCGGTGGCCCCGACCCGGACCTGGAGTACGAGCCCGTCGCGTTCGGCGAGCACGAGCGGCGCGAGCAGGGTGAGTTCCTCCACCCGGTCCGCTCCCGTCCGGTCGCCGGCCAGGACGGCCAGCTCCACCAGGGCGGTGCCGGGCACCACGATGCGGCCGTCGGCCCGGTGGTCGGCGAGCCACGGGTGCGACTGTGCGGACAGCCTTCCGGTCAGGACCGTCTCGTCGGACTCCGCGACGGTGACCGCGGCACCGAGCAGTGGATGTCCGGCAGCGGTCAGGCCGAGACCGGAGGCGTCGGCGGGGACGGCCGCCCGGACGGTGGGCCAGTAGCGGCGGCGCTGGAAGGGGTAGGTGGGCAGGTCCACCCGGCGTGCACCGGTGCCGGCGAACAGTTCCGCCCAGTCGACCGCGATCCCGCGCGTGTACAGCCCGGCGAGTGCGGTGGCGGCGGAGGCCTCCTCCGGGTGCTTGCTCCTCAGCAGAGGGAGCGCGGCGACCGCCGGGTCCTGCACCGACTCCGGTACGAGGGCGGAGAGCACCGCGTCCGGGCCGAGCTCCAGGAAGGTGCGTACACCGCGTTCGGCAAGTGCCCGCACTCCGTCACCGAAGCGCACGGACCGGCGGACGTGGCGAACCCAGTAGTCCGGGTCGGCGAGCTCCCCGGGAGCGGCCACCTCTCCGGTGAGGTTGGAGACCACGGGCACCGAGGCCTCACCGAACGTCAGCGATGCGGCCACCTCCCGGAAGGCGTCGAGCATGGGTTCCATCAGCGGCGAGTGGAACGCGTGGCTGACCGGCAGCCGGGTGGTCTTGCGGCCCTCGGCGGCGAGCCGGTCCGCCAGGGCGAGTACCGCGCTCTCGGCGCCGGAGACGACGAGAGCGTCGGGCCCGTTGACCGCGGCGATCGACACACCGTCGGTGAGCAGCGGTGCGACCTCGTCCTCGGTGGCCCTGACGGCGGCCATCGCGCCGCCGGCCGGGAGGTCCCTCATCAGCCGGGCCCGCGCGGCGACCAGCCGGCAGGCGTCCTCCAGCGAGAGCACTCCCGCCGCGTGGGCGGCGGTGATCTCGCCGACCGAGTGACCGGCGAGGAAGTCCGGTTTGACACCCCAGGAGCGGATCAGCCGGTACAGCGCCGTCTCCACGGCGAACAGGGCGGGCTGGGTGAAGCCCGTGTCGTTGAGTGCGTCGGGGTCCTCCCCCCACATGACCTCGCGCAGTGGACGCTCCAACTCGGCGTCGAGCAGGGTCAGTACGGAGTCGAGGGCATCGGCGAAAACCGGGAAGCGCGCGTACAGCTCCCGGCCCGCGCCGAGGCGTTGGGAGCCCTGGCCCGAGAACAGCACAGCGAGTCCGCCCCTGGCGGACTTTCCGCGTGCGGCCTCGACGAGCCGGCCGTCCTCTCCCACCAGGAGCACCGCGCGGTGCTCGAAGGCGGAGCGCGTCGTGGCGAGCGAGAGGCCCACGTCCAGCGGGCGGCGGTCCGGCTCGGCCGCCAGGGCGCGTACGGCGTCCAGTTGTGCGTCGAGGGCGGCCTCGCTACGGCCCGACACGGGCCAGGGGACGGACCGGGGCACGGCCGCCGGTGTGACCGCCGGAGCCGGGGCGGCCTCGTCGGCCTCCGCTGCCTCGTCGACGGGTGGCGCCTGCTCGATGATCACGTGCGCGTTGGTCCCGCTGATACCGAACGAGGAGACGCCCGCTCGCCGCACCCGGTCCCCGGCCGGCCACGCCACCTCCTCGGTCAGCAGCCGTACGTCACCGGCCGACCAGTCCACGTGTGAGGACGGCACATCCACGTTCAGTGTCCTGGGCAGCACCCCCGCGCCGAGCGCGAGGACCATCTTCATGACGCCCGCGACTCCCGCCGCCGCCTGGGTGTGCCCGATGTTGGACTTGACGGCGCCGAGCCACAGCGGTCGGTCCGGTGCGCGGTCCTGCCCGTAGGAGGCCAGCAGGGCACCCGCCTCGATGGGGTCGCCCAGGGTGGTGCCGGTGCCGTGCGCCTCGACGGCGTCCACATCGGCCGGGGAGAGGCCGGCCCCTGCCAGGGCCTGGCGGATCACCCGCTGCTGGGAGGGGCCGTTGGGTGCGCTCAGGCCGTTGGAGGCACCGTCCTGGTTGACGGCGCTGCCGCGCAGCACGGCGAGGACGGGGTGTCCGTTGCGCCGGGCGTCGGACAGCCGTTCCACGACGATCATGCCGACGCCCTCGGACCAGGCGGTGCCGTCGGCCGAGTCGGAGAACGCCTTGCAGCGCCCGTCGGCGGCGAGCCCGCCCTGGACGCTGAATCCGGCGAAGCTGGAGGAGGTCGCCATCACGGTCACACCACCGGCCAGAGCCAGCGAGCATTCGCCGTTGCGGACGGCCTGCGCGGCGAGGTGGAGGGTCACCAGCGACGACGAGCACGCGGTGTCGAGGGTGACCGCCGGCCCCTCCAGCCCCAGTACGAAGGACAGCCGGCCCGACAGGACGCTCGCCGCGAGTCCGTTGCCCGCGTAGCCGCCCATGTCGTCGCCCGAGGCGAGCACCAGGTGGGCGTAGTCCTGGGAGTTGGTCCCGACGAAGACGCCGGTCCTGCTGCCCCGCAGTGTCCCGGGGTCGATGCCGGAACGTTCGACGGCCTCCCAGGACACCTCCAGCAGCAGCCGCTGCTGGGGATCCATGGCAAGGGCCTCACGAGGCGAGATGTCGAAGAAGGCGGGATCGAAGTCCGGTGCCTCGTGGACGAAACCGCCCTGCTGGGTGGCGCTGCGTCCCGCCCCGTCACCGGCAAGGGTCTCCAGGTCCCAGCTACGGTCCTCGGGGAATCCGGAGATCGCGCTCCGGCCCGATGAGAGCAGCTCCCAGAAGTCCTCCGGGGAGCGGACCCCGCCGGGGAGGCGGCATCCCATACCGACGATCGCCACGGGTTCGTGGCGACCCGATTCGGCCTCTTCGAGCCGCTTGCGGGTCTGGTGCAGGTCGGTGGTGACCCACTTCAGGTATTCGACGAGTTTCTCTTGGTCCGGCATCGTCCGTGAACCTTCCTCAGATGTATCGCGTGCGAGGGGAACGGGCCCCTGTCAGGAATCCGTCGACCGGCCGAGCTCGTTGTCGATGAATGCGAGGATCTCCTCGGCACTCGCCGCCTCGATCCGTTCGGTGACGACCGGTGTGCCGGTCAGCGGGGCGGGGCCTTCCCACCTGACGAGCAGCTGGCGGAGCCGGCCTGCGACTCCGGTCCTGGTGACCTCGTCGATGTCGCCCTCGCTGAGCGCGGCCTCCAGCCGGTCGAGCGCGGACAGCGGTGAGGCCTGTGTTGCGGGGGCTTCCGTGTCGAAGAGGGCCGATGCCAGATGGCGGGCGACGGCGACCGGTGTGGGGTGGTCGAACACCAGGGTCGCGGCCAGGCGTACGCCCGTGGAAGCGGCGAGCCTGGTGCGCAGTTCCACGGCCATGAGCGAGTCGAAGCCGAGCCGGCTGAAGTCCCGGTCGCCCTCGACCGCGTCCGGGCCGCTGTGTCCGAGGACGGTGGCGGTGTCGGCGCGTACCAGCTCCACCAGAGCTGTCTCCCGCTCGGTGGCGTCCAGCCTCTCCAGGCGCTCCGTCAGGCCGTCCGCGCGGCTCCGGGCTGCGGCGGTGCGGCGTCCGGTCGATGCCGGTCCGCGCAGGATGGCGGGGGCGCCGGTGGCCGGACCCGTTCCGGTTCCGGGCCGCGTGGCCACGACGAGTGCGTCGTGCCGGGCCGTCGCGGCGTCGAACAGGGCCAGGCCCTGTTCGGCCGAGAGCGTGGCGTGGCCGGAGCGGAGCATGCGTCGCTGGTCGGTGCCGCTCAGTGTGCTGGTCAGTCCGCTGGACTGGTCCCAGGGTCCCCAGGCCAGGGACACGGCGGGCAGGCCCAGAGCGGTGCGATGGGCGGCCAGCGCGTCCAGGAACGTGTTGGCGGCCGCGTAGTTGCCCTGGCCCGGCCCCCCGGTCACCCCGGCGACCGAGGAGTACAGGACGAACGCCGCCGGTTCGTGGCCGGCGTCCCGGACCGCTTCGTGCAGCCACCAGGCCGCGTCCGCCTTGGGGCGCAGTGCCCGGTCCAGGAGAGCGGGGGTCAGGGTACCGATCGTGGCATCGGCGAGCACGCCCGCCGTGTGGACCACCGCGGTCAGCGGGTGTTCCGCGGGTACCGCGGCCAGCAGCGCGTCGAGCGCCGCCCGGTCGGACACGTCGCAGGCGGTGACGGTCACCTCGGCGCCGAGCGCGGACAGTTCGGTCCGCAGCTCCTGGGCGCCGGGGGCGCCGGGGCCGCGCCGGCCGACGAGCAGCAGGTGTTTCATGCCGTGGGCGGTCACCAGGTGCCTGGCGAGGGCGCTGCCGAGGCCGCCGGTGCCGCCGGTGATGAGCACCGTGCCGTCCCGGTCCCAGGCCCGGTCCACGGGCGGCTCGGCGGCGCTATCTGGCAGCTTCGCCAGCCGTGCCACGCGCACGGTGCCCGCACGCAGTGCCGCCTGGGATTCCCCGGCGTCCAGAAGTCCGGGGAGGGCGGCGAACGCCGCACCGGCCGCGCCGGGCCCCGAATCGCCGAGGTCGAGCAGGAAGAAGCTTCCGGGCTCCTCCAGCTGGGCGGAGCGGACCAGCCCCCAGACGGGGGCGGCCCCGAGGTCGGTCACGCCCTCGCTGTCCACGGCGACCGCGCCGTGGGTCACGAACACCAGGGTCGCGTCGTGGGTCCGGGGGTCGGTGGACCAGGTGCGGAGCAGATCGAGCGCGGCGGTGGTCGTGGTGCGCAGCGCCTCCGGGAGGTCGCCGTCGCCCGTGAGCGGGGCCAGGACGACGTCCGGGAAGGGGCCGTCGGCGTCGAAGAGGTCGGTCAGGGATCCGCAGTGTGCGACTGATGCGTCCTTCAGCCCGTCGGCCGTGCCGTCCGTGTCCGTGCCCAGGACCGCCCACCGCAGCCCGGCGGGCGAAGCGGACTCCGTCGGAGCGGGCACGGCCTCCCAGGCGACTCCGAGCAGCGGGGTGGCGGGCCCCGCGGCCCTGTCCGCCGACCCGGACGCACCCTGACGGGGTGTCAGGGAGGTGACCGTGAGCACCGGTTCGCCTGCCACGTCCACGGCTTCCAGTGACACGGTGCCCTGTCCGACGGTTGTCAGGCGCACCCGCAGGGCGGTGGCGGCCGCCGCGTGCAGGTTCAGACCGTGCCAGTCGGCCACGTCACCCGTACCGCTCGTGTCGCTGTCGAGCAGTCCCGCCGCCCGGACAGCCGCGTCCAGGAGGCCGGGGTGCAGTGTGAACGCCCCGTCCCGGTCCGCTTCCTCGGGGAGGGCGATCTCCGCGAACACCGCTCCGTCCAGGCGCCAGGCGGCCTGTGTGCCGCCCCGGCCGTGCGCGGTGTCCCGCTCGAACGGGACGGGTACGGCGCCCGCGGGGGGCCAGAGGGAGGTGTCGAACTCCGCCCCCGGCGGGGGCGTCGTCGCACCCGGGAGCAGGGTCCCGGTGGCGTGCCGGGTCCAGATCAGGTCCGCCGCCCCCTCGGGGCGGGCGTACACGTCCAGGGGCCGGCGGCCCTCCTCGTCCGCGGCGCCGACCTGTACCTGGATCCGGACCGCGCCCTGGTCGGGCACGAACACCGGCTCGTCCAGGACGAGTTCCTCGACCAGGGCGCAGCCGGCCTCGTCCCCGGCACGTACCGCAAGCTCGGCCAGCGCCGAGGCGGGCAGCGTCACGGTCCCGTCCGGTGACCGGTGGGCGGCCAGCCAGGGCGTCGACTGAAGCGACAGCCGGCCCGTCAGGACCACATCGCCGGATCCCGCCATCGTCGTGGCCGCGCTCAGCAGCGGGTGTCCCGCCGCCACCAGGCCGAGGCCGGAGGCATCCGCCGTCCTGCCCGCCGTCGCCCGGGGCCAGTAGCGCTCACGCTGGAAGGCGTACGTCGGCAGCTCGACGCGCCGTGCGCCGGTGCCCGCCAGGACCGCGGTCCAGTCGGCCGCGACACCGTGCGCGTGCAGCTGGGCCAGCGCGGAGAGGGCCGTCTGTTCCTCGGGCCTGTCCTTGCGCAGGAACGGCACCACCAGGGCGTCGTCCGCGACGGACGTGCGGACCATGGCGGACAGCACCGCGGCCGGACCCAGTTCCAGGAAGCGGCCCACGCCCCGGGCCGCCAGGCTGCGTACGCCGTCGGCGAAGCGGACCGCGTCGCGGACGTGCCGCACCCAGTAGTCGGCGGAGCCCATCTCCCCGTTCTCGGCCGTCGCGCCCGTCACGTTCGAGACGACCGGTATGCGCGGCGCGTGGTAGGTGATCTTCTCTGCGACCCGGCGGAACCCTTCCAGCATCGGGTCCATCAGCGGCGAGTGGAACGCGTGGCTCACCGGCAGCCGGCTCGTCCGGTGTCCACCGGCCGCCAGGTGCTCGACGGCCTTCGCCACCCGGTCCTCGTCGCCGGAGATCACCAGCGAGGTGGGCCCGTTGACCGCGGCGATCGCCAGACGGTCGCAGAGCAGCGGGCGCACCTCGCTCTCCGCGGCCTCCACGGCGGCCATGGCACCGCCCTCGGGCAGCGCCTCCATCAGCCGGGCCCGCGCGAGGACCAGCCGGGCCGCGTCCTCCAGGGAGAACACCCCCGCCACGTGCGCCGCCGCGATCTCACCGATCGAGTGGCCGCCGACGAAGTCCGGGGTGATCCCCCACGACTCCACCAGCCGGAACAGGGCCACCTCGAGCGCGAAGAGAGCGGGCTGGGTGAAGGCCGTGCGGTTGAGCGCCTCGGCGTCCTCGCCCCAGATCACGTCACGCAGTGGGCGGTCCGAGCCGTCGTCCAGATGGGACAGTACGGAGTCGAGGGCATCGGCGAAGACCGGGAAGCGGGAGTACAGCTCCCGGCCGGCTCCGAGCCGTTGGGAGCCCTGGCCGGGGAAGAGCACGGCCGTCGCGCCCTCCGCCGCGACTGCCCTGGCGACAAGCCGCGCGGGCGCCCCGGCGCGGTCGGCCGGCGCGAGCAGCACCGCCCGGTGCTCGAAGTGGGACCGGCTCTCGGCCAGCGAGAGACCGATGTCGGCCGGGGAGAGCCCGGGGCGCTCGGCGACGAAGGACCGCAGCCGGTCCAGCTGTGCGTCGAGCGCGGCTTCCGTCCTGGCCGATACCGGCCAGGGCACGACGGCGGGTACGGCCTGCGGAGCTTCCTCGGCGAGGGGGCCGGTCTCCACCGGCGCCTGCTCAAGGATCACGTGCGCGTTGGTACCGCTGATACCGAAGGACGAGACACCCGCCCTGCGGGCGCGGCCGGTCTCCGGCCAGGCGCGCGGCTCCGTCAGCAACTCCACCGCTCCGGAACCCCAGTTGATCCGGGTGGAGGGCTCGCTGACGTGCAGGGTCCGGGGCAGGCTGCCGTGCCGGAGCGCGAGGACCGTCTTGAGGACCCCCGCCACACCGGCGGCGGCCTGGGTGTGGCCGAGGTTGGACTTCACCGAACCGAGCAGCAGGGGCAGCTCCGGGTCCCGGTCCCGGCCGTAGGCGGCGAGGAGGGCTCCGGCTTCGATGGGGTCGCCCAGCGTGGTTCCGGTGCCGTGGGCCTCGACCGCGTCCACGTCGGCCGGCGTGAGACCACCGCTGGCCAGCGCCTGGCGGATCACCCGCTGCTGGGAGGGGCCGTTGGGCGCGGTGAGCCCGTTCGACGCACCGTCCTGGTTGATGGCGGAACCACGCAGGACCGCGAGGACCTCGTGGCCGTTGCGCCGGGCGTCGGAGAGCCGCTCGACGACGATCACGCCGACGCCCTCGGACCAGCCGGTGCCGTCGGCCGAGTCGGAGAACGCCTTGCAGCGCCCGTCGGCGGCGAGCCCGCCCTGGCGGGTGAATCCGGCGAAGCTCGTGGCCGTGGACATCACGGTGACTCCGCCGACCAGCGCCAGGGAGCACTCGTCCGCGCGGAGCGCCTGGGCTGCCCAGTGCAGGGCCACCAGGGAGGAGGAGCAGGCGGTGTCGACGGTGACGGCAGGGCCCTCGAACCCGAAGGCGTAGGAGATCCGGCCGGAGATGACGCTGGCGGCGAGACCCGTGCCGGCGTGGCCCTCGACGTCCTCGTCGGCGCCGAGGATCAGTCCGGCGTAGTCCTGCCCGTTGGTGCCGACGAACACTCCGGTCCGGCTGCCGCGCAGCGCGGCCGGGTCGGTCCCGGTGCGCTCGAACGCCTCCCACGAGGTCTCCAGCAGCAGCCGCTGCTGGGGATCCATGGCCAGCGCCTCACGAGGCGAGATGTCGAAGAATCCCGGGTCGAAGTCGGCGGCCTCGTAGAGGAATCCGCCCTCGTGCGTCGCGCTGCGGCCCTGGCCGGCACCCGCGAGGACGTCGAGGTCCCAGCCACGGTCCGTGGGGAACTCCGCGATGCCGTCGCGGTCTTCGGCGAGCAGCTGCCACAGGTCCTCGGGCGAGCGCACCCCGCCGGGGAAGCGGCAGGCCATGCCGACGATGACGACCGGGTCGTCGGTGAGCGCGGTGGCCGCGGGGACGGCGGCGGCCGGGCCGCTGTGCTCGACGCCCGCCCCGGAGAGTTCCGCGACGATCTCCGCGAGGAGGTGACGGGCGAGCGCCTGCGGGTTCGGGTAGTCGAACACCAGGCTCGCCGGGAGCTCCAGGCCGGTCAGTTCCGTGAGCCGGTTGCTGAGCTCGACCGCGGTCAGTGAGTCGAATCCGAGGTCACGGAAGGCCTTGTCGGCCTTGATCGTGTCTGCTTCGGCGTGTCCGAGTACGGCTGCCGCCCCGGTCCGGACGAGGCCCAGCAGCACGGCGGTCTGTTCGGCCTCGGTGGTTCCGCGGAGGCGCTCCCGGAGCCCCGCGGCGGCCGTTGAGCTCGCGTTGCGCGTCTCGTGTACGGCGGCCAGGGCCTTGCGGGCCTCGGGCAGCCCGGACAGCAGGGGGCTCGGGCGCAGGGAGAGCAGAGCGTGGAGCAGGTCCGGCTGTTGGAGGTCGGCGAGGACGACGGTCGGCTCCGGCTCCACGACGACGCGCAGGAGAGCGGTGACGGCCTGCTCGGGGTCCAGGGTCCGGGCGTGGTGCCCGCCCCGTGCCGGGCTGTCCGCCATGCCGCTGCCGCCCCAGGCGCCCCAGGCGATCGAGGTCGCCGGCAGGCCCAGCGACCGGCGCTGCTCGGCGATCGCGTCGAGGAGAGCGTTGGCTGCCGCGTAGTTGGCCTGCCCCGGGTTGCCGACGGCGCCGGCGACGGAGGAGAACAGGGCGAAGACGGAGAGGCCGAGGTCCCGGGTCAGTTCGTCGAGGAGCAGGGCGGAGGCGACCTTCGAGCGGAAGACCGCCTCGAACCGGTCGGCCGTCAGCCCGGCCAGCACCCCGTCGTCGAGTACGCCGGCCGCGTGCACCACACCCGTCAGCGGGGCGTCCTCGGGGACGGCGGCGAGCACCCGCGCCAGCTGGTCCCGGTCGGCCGCGTCGCAAGCGGTGAGTGTGACCTGGGTACCCAGGTCGGTGAGTTCGCTCCGCAGTTCCTCGGCGCCGGGGGCCTCGGGGCCACGACGGCTGAGGAGTACGAGGTGTTCCGCTCCCTCGCTCGCCAGCCGGCGGGCGACATGGGCGCCGAGTGCGCCCGTCCCGCCGGTGATGAGCACCGTGCCGGTGGGCCGCCACCTGTCCTCGGCGGCGGCCGTGCTCTCGGCGGCGGGTGCGGCCACCATCCTGCGGCCGAAGACGCCCGAGGCGCGGACCGCTGTCTGGTCCTCGCCGTCACCGGCCCGACCGGCCAGTACGGCCACGAGGCGCCGTACGGACCGCTCGTCCAGCTCTTCGGGCAGGTCGGCCAGCCCGCCCCACTGCCGGGGGTGTTCGAGCGCCGCTACCCTGCCGAGCCCCCATACGGCGGCCTGTGCGGGGGCGGCGGGCGGCTCGGAGCGGCCGGTGGAGACCGCGCCGCGGGTGATGGTCCACAGCGGCGCCGTGATGCCGGCGTCGCCGAGGGCGCGGAGGAGGCCGACGGTGGCGGTGAGACCTGCCGGGACCCCCGCGGGGCCGGCCGAGTCGTCGAGTGCCAGGAGCGACAGCACGCCCGTGAGGTCGGCGGGGGCCGCCTCGGTGAGGCGGTCGACGAGGGTGTCCGGGTCGGCGTCCACGCGCACGGCGGCCGGGCCGAGCGCGCTGATGAGTGAGGCCACCCAGGTCTCGGCCGTGCCCGCCGGGGGCGCCAGCACGAGCCAGGTGCCGGTGAGGGAGCCCGCGGCGCCGCTGACGGTCAGTGGCTTCCAGGTCTGCCGGTAGCGCCACGCGTCCATGGCCGTACGGGCCTTGTGCCGGGTGCGCCACGAGGAGAGTGCGGGCAGCACGGCTCCGAGCGAGGCTCCGTCCACGTCCAGGCCCGACGCGAGCGATTCCAGGTCCTCACGTTCGACGGCGGCCCAGAACTCCGCGTCGACCGGATCGCCGCCGTCGGCGGGTGCGGCCGCGACCACCTCGGGCCAGAACCTCTCCCGCTGGAAGGCGTACGTCGGCAGATCGACCTGCTGGGCGCCCGTACCGGCGAAGGCCGGCGTCCAGTCGACATCGGCCCCCGCCACGTGCAGCCGGGCGAGGGCGGTGAGCAGCGCCGCCTCCTCGTCCCGCCCCTTGCGCAGCACGGGGACCACCACGGTGGAGGCGGGCACCGAATCGCGGGCCATCGCACAGAGCACTCCGTCGGGACCGAGCTCCAGGAAGGCGGTCGCGCCGTGATCGGTGAGTGCACGTACGCCGTCGGCGAAGCGGACGGTCTCGCGGACGTGCCGCACCCAGTAGTCCGGCGAGCACAGCTCGTCCGCGGTGGCGAGCAGACCCGTCAGGTTCGAGACGACAGGAATGCGCGGGGCCTCGAACGACAGTCCCTCCACCACACCGCGGAACTCGTCCAGCATCGGGTCCATCAGCGGGGAGTGGAACGCGTGCGACACCCTCAACCGGGTCGTCCTGCGCCCCGAATCCGCCAGTCGCGCGGCAACCTTCAGGACGGCGTCCTCGTCACCCGACACGACCACCGAGGCCGGCCCGTTGACCGCGGCGATCGACACGCCGTCGGAGAGCAGCGGAAGGACCTCCTCCTCCGTCGCCTGCAACGCGACCATCGCACCACCCACCGGCAACGCCCGCATCAGGGAGGCACGCGCCACCACCAGGCGGGCAGCGTTCTCCAGCGAGAACACCCCGGCCACATGGGCTGCGGCGATCTCGCCGATCGAATGACCGGCCACGAAGTCGGGCTTCACACCCCACGACTCCACCAGCCGGAACAGCGCCACCTCGACCGCGAACAGGGCCGGCTGAGTGAAACCGGTGTCGTTCAGCAGCTCCGCGTCGTCGCCCCACATCACCTCACGCAGGGACGGCACCGACAGCGCATCGAGCGCCGCGTCGAAAGCCTCGGCGAACGCCGGGAAGCGGCCGTGGAGTTCACGGCCCATCCCGATGCGCTGGCTGCCCTGGCCCGAGAACAGGAACGCCGTCGACTGCTCGGACGCCGCTCCCACGGCCGCGTCCTCGATGCCCTCGCTGGTCGCCAGGAGCACCGCGCGGTGCTCGAAGAGCGACCGGCCGGTGGTGAGCGAGTGACCGATGTCCGCCGCCGAGGACCCTTGGTGCGCCCGCGCGAAGGCGCGGATGCGCTGGATCTGCCCCGCCAGTGCGGCTTCGCTCTTGGCCGCCACGAGCCACGGCACGATGCCGGGAACGATCCCGGGTACGTCCTCGGCGGCGTCGGGCGTCGGTCCCGCCTGCTCCAGGACCACGTGCGCGTTCGTCCCGCTGATCCCGAAGGACGACACGCCCGCCCGGCGGGCGCGCCCCGTCTCCGGCCACACCGTGTTGTCGTCCAGCAGCCGCACAGCACCCGCCGACCAGTCGACGTGGCTCGAGGGCTCGGTGAGGTGCAGCGTCCTCGGGAGGGTCCCGTGCCGCAGCGCCATCACCATCTTGACCAGACCCGCCGCACCCGCGGCGGCCTGGGTGTGGCCGATGTTGGACTTCACCGAGCCGAGCAGCAGGGGAAGTTCCTGGTCCCGGTCCTGGCCGTAGGTGGCGAGCAGGGCCTGGGCCTCGATCGGGTCACCGAGCGGGGTGCCGGTGCCGTGGGCCTCCACCGCGTCGACGTCGGCCGGGGAGAGCCCGGCGTTGGCGAGTGCCTGCCGGATCACCCGCTGCTGCGCGGGCCCGTTCGGGGCCGTCAGGCCGTTGGACGCGCCGTCCTGGTTGACCGCGGAGCCCCGGACCACGGCCAGGACCGTGTGGCCGTTGCGCCGTGCGTCCGACAGCCGTTCCACGACCAGCACGGCCGCGCCCTCGGACCAGCCGGTTCCGTCCGCGGAGTCGGAGAAGGCCTTGCAGCGTCCGTCGCCCGCGAGCCCTCCCATCCGGGAGAAGCCGGCGAAGTTGGCGGAGGTGGTCATCACCGTCACTCCGCCGGCGAGGGCGAGTGTGCACTCGCCGCTGCGCAGGGCCTGAGCCGCGAGGTGCAGCGAGACGAGTGAGGACGAGCAGGCGGTGTCCACCGACATCGCCGGGCCTTCCAGGCCGAGCGCGTAGGCGAGCCGGCCGGAGACGACGCTGACCGCGAGACCTGTGGTGGCGTGGCCCGCCACGTCGTCCTTCGCCCGCATCACCAGGCCGGCGTAGTCCTGGCCGCTGACGCCCATGAACACGCCGGTGCGGCTGCCCCGCAGGGTGGCCGGGTCGATACCCGCCCGCTCGGCCGCCTCCCAGGAGACTTCGAGGAGAACGCGCTGCTGCGGGTCCATCGCGATGGCCTCACGCGGCGAGATGCCGAAGAAGCCGGCGTCGAAGTCGGCGACGTCGCGGAGGAATCCGCCCTGGCCCTCCAGCGCGCCGATGGCGGAGTCGGCCTGCCAGCCCCGGTCGTCGGGAAAGCCCGAGATGGCGTCGCCGCCGGACAGCACGAGGTCCCAGAGCCCCTCCGGTGACTCCACTCCCCCGGGGAAACGGCAGCTCATGCCGACGATCGCGACCGGGTCGTCGGTGGTACCGGAGTCGTCGTGCGATTCGCGCACGGCCGCCGTCGCGATGGTGTCGTCGCCCACCAGTTCGTCGAGCAGGAAGTCCGCGAGCCGGGCCGGTGTGGGGTAGTCGAAGATCAGGGTGGCCGGCAGCGTGAGTCCGGTGGCGGTCGCCAGCCGGTTGCGCAGTTCGACAGCGGTCAGTGAGTCGAACCCGAGCTGGCGGAACTCGCGTTCCACGGCGATGGCCTCGGGCGAGGAGTGTGCCAGCACCACCGCTGCCTCGGCGCGGACGAGTTCGGTGAGCAGCCGGGGCCGCTCGTCCTCGTGCAGTGCGGCCAGCTTCTCGACGAGTCCCGCGCGGGACGCTCCGGCGGCTCCGCTCTTGGCGGCGCGGCGTCCGCTCTTCACGAGTCCGCGCAGGAGGGCGGGGACTCCGGCCGAGGCGGGGATGGCGCCGCCCGAGATGGCGAGCGGCACGATCAGTGCCGAATCGCTCGCGAGTGCCGTGTCGAACAGGGCGAGGCCACGCTCCACGGAGAGGAGCGGCATGCCGGAGCCGCTGCTGACCCGGCGCACGTCCTGGTCCTCCAGTGTGCCGGTCATGCCGACGCCCTGCTCCCAGGCTCCCCAGGCAAGGGAGAGTCCCGGCAGTCCCAGTGAACGCCGGTGTGCGGCGAGTGCGTCGAGGAAGGTGTTGCCCGCCGCGTAGTTGGCCTGGCCGGGGCTGCCCATGACACCGGCGGTGGAGGAGTAGAGGACGAAGGCGGCCAGGTCGAGGTCCTGGGTGAGTTCGTGCAGGTTCCACGCCGCGTCGACCTTCGGCCGCAACACCCCCGCCAGCCGCTCCGAACTCAGCGAACCAACAACCCCGTCATCCAGCACACCCGCCGTATGAATCACCGCCGTCAACGGACGATCAGCCGGCACACCACCCAACAACCCCGCCAACGCCGCACGATCCGCAACATCACACGCCTCAACCGACACCGACGCACCCAACTCCGTCAGCTCATCCACCAACTCCGCAGCACCATCCGCACCAAGCCCACGCCGACTCGTGAGCAACAAATGACGCACCCCACCCTCAACCACCAGATGACGCGCCAACACACCACCCAGACCACCCGTACCACCAGTGATCAGAACCGTCCCCCCAGGACTCCACACCCGCGGCATCGTCAACACGATCTTGCCCACATGCCTGGCCATACTCATGAACCGGAACGCATCCCGCGCCCGCCGCACATCCCACGACCGCACAGGCAACGGCACCAACACCCCCCGCCCGAACAACTCCATCACCTCAACCAACATCCGCTGAATACCCTCGGGCTCCACCCACCCCAGATCAAACGCCCGATACTCCACACCCCCCGGCAGATCCCCCGCCTCACGAACATCGGTCTTCCCCATCTCCAGGAACCGACCACCCTCAACCAACAACCGCAAAGACGCATCCACGAACTCACCCGAAAGCGAATTCAGCACCACATCGACGCCACCCGCAACACCCGCAAACGCAGCCTCGAAATCCGTCGAACGCGACGACGCGATGTGATCATCCGCCACACCCAACGACCGCAGCACACCCCACTTCGACTCACTCGCCGTCGCGAACACCTCCGCACCCACATACCGCGCCACCTGCACAGCAGCCATCCCCACACCACCCGCACCGGCATGGATCAAAACCTTCTCCCCACGCCGCAACCCACCCAACTCCACCAACGCGTAATACGCCGTCAGGAACACCAGCGGCATCGACGCAGCAGACTCCCAGCTCCAGTCATCCGGGACGGTGGTCATCATGCGTTCGTCGCCCACGACATGGGTGCCGAAGCCTCCGAAGAGCATGCCCATGACCCGGTCGCCCACGTGCAGTTCGCTCACGTCGGGGCCGGTATCCACCACGACACCGGCCGCTTCCGAGCCGAACAGCCCGGCATCACCCGGGTACATGCCGAGGGCGTTGAGCACGTCGCGGAAGTTGACTCCGGCCGCCCGGACCTCGATGCGGACCTGGCGGCCCGTCAGGGGTTCGAGCACCTCGGGGAACGGAGCGAGGGTCAGCCCGTCCAGGCTGCCCTTGGCCCGGCTGCCGAGCCGCCACGGCCCCTCGGCCGGCGGCACCAGGCCCGTGCCCGACTCCAGCCGGGCGAGCCGGCCGACGCGCAGCGCACCCGCGCGGACCAGCGCCTGCGGTTCGTCGGCTTCCACCAGTCCCGGCAGTCCGGGCAGTACGGCGGCCGACTCGGCGGAGTCGTCGGTGTCGACCAGCAGGAAGCGCCCGGGGTTCTCCGCCTGGGCCGAACGCACCAGGCCCCAGACCGAGGCGGCGGCGACATCGGTCACGTCCTGAGTGGCGTCCTCGACCGCCCCTCGGGTGACGAACACCAGCCGCGAGCCGGCGAACCGCTCGTCGGCCAGCCACTCCTGTATCAACGCGAGTGTGCGGTCGGCGAGTTCATGGGCCGACTCCGCCGCGCGCACGGCGTCACCGCGCAGCGGGACGACGACGATTCCGGGCAGTTCCGCGTCGTCCCGGGCGGCCAGTTCGGTGAGGGTGGCGGCCGGGGCCGCCAGTGCGGCGGCGCCGGTCGACGCGAGGGCCTGGGTCAGGCCCAGTTCATCGGTGCCCAGTACCACCCAGGTGGTGTCCGCGGAGACCTTCTCCGGAGTCCCCGGTACCCAGTCGACGCGGAAGAGGGAGTTCAGCCCGTCGCGGCGGTCGTTGTCGGCCGCCTGCGGTCCTGCTGCCCGCAGGATCAGCGAGTCGACCGAGATCACCGGCTCGCCCTGGACGTCGACGGCGGCCAGCTGCACGGAGTCCTTGCCGTTGCTGGTCACCCGGACGCGCAGGGTGGAGGCGCCCGAGGCGTGCAGGGACACCCCGTTCCACGCGAAGGGCAGCAGGCTGCGGTCGTCGCCGTCCGCGCTGGCGAACACCGTGCTGTGCAGGACGGAGTCGAGCAGCGCCGGGTGCACCCCGAACTCGTTCGCGTCACCGACACCGCGGTCGAGTGCGACCTCGGCGAAGATCTCTTCTCCCCGTCGCCAGACGGCGCGCAGGCCCCGGAACACCGGTCCGTAGTCGAGCCCGTTGCTCTCGTAGCGGTCGTACAGGCCGTCGATGTCCACCACGGTGGCGCCCTTGGGCGGCCATACGGCAGCGTCGAAGTCGAGGACCCGCTCACCGCTGCCGATCCGCCCGGAGGCGTGCAGGGTCCACTCGTCGTCGTGCGCGTCCGTGGGACGGGAGTAGAAGCGCAGCTCGCGCCGGCCCTCCTCGTCCGCGCCACCGACGGAGATCTGCACCTGGACGGCGCCGGTGCGGGGCAGGATGAGCGGCGCGGCCAGCATCAGTTCCTCGACGCGGTCGCATCCGGCCTGGTCGGCCGCCCTGATGCCCAGTTCGAGGAACCCGGTGCCCGGGAAGAAGACCATGCCGCTGACGACGTGATCGGCGAGCCACGGATGGGTGGCCAGCGACAGTGTTCCGGTCAGCAGGAGTTCGTCGGAGCCCGCGACCGACATGGCGGCGCCGAGCAGCGGGTGGTCCGCCGATGTCAGCCCGAGGCCCGTGGCGTCGGCCGGCCGGAAGGTGGTCTTCGGCCAGAAGCGCTCGTGCTGGAAGGCATACGTCGGCAGGTCGATCTGCCGGGCACCGGTTCCGGCGAAGAACTCGGGCCAGTCCACCCGTACGCCCCGGACGTGGAGTTGGGCGAGTGCGGTGACCAGGGTCCGCTCCTCGGGCCGCTCCTTGCGCAGCGCGGGCACGGTGACCGCACCGTCCGGCACGGAGTCCTGGGCCATGGCCGACAGGACGCTGTCGGGTCCGAGCTCCAGGAACGTCGTCACCCCCTGCTCGGCCAACGTCCTCACACCGTCGGCGAACCGGACGGCCTCACGCACATGCCGCACCCAGTACTCCGGCGAGCACAACTCATCCGCGGTGGCGAGCAGACCCGTCAGGTTCGAGACGACAGGAATACCCGGAGCCTCGAACGACAGCCCCTCCACCACACCACGGAACTCATCCAGCATCGGGTCCATCAGCGGCGAGTGGAACGCATGCGACACCCGAAGACGCGTCGTCCTACGACCCAGCTCCGCCAACTGCGCGGCCACACTCAGGGCCGCAGCCTCCTCACCGGACACCACCACCGACGCCGGACCGTTGACCGCGGCGATCGACACACCATCCGCCAGCAACGGGACGACCTCGTCCTCCGAGGCCTGCACAGCGATCATCGCACCGCCCACAGGCAACGCCCGCATCAGCGACGCACGCGCCACCACCAAGGCACAGGCATCCTCCAACGAGAACACACCCGCCACATGAGCAGCAGCGATCTCACCGATCGAATGACCCGCCACAAAGTCCGGAACCACACCCCACGACTCCACCAACCGGAACAACGCCACCTCAACCGCGAACAACGCCGGCTGAGTGAAACCCGTGTCATTCAGCAGCTCCACGTCCTCACCCCACACCACCTCGCGCAAGGAAGGCACCGACGGAGCGAGCACATCGACCACCGCGTCAAACGCGGCGGCGAACACCGGGAAACGGCCGTGGAGTTCACGGCCCATCCCGATGCGCTGGCTGCCCTGACCCGAGAAGAGGAACGCGCTCTTCGGCCGCCCCGCGGCGGTGCTGCCCTCGACCACTCCGGGCGCCGCGCCGTTCCTGAGCCAGGCCTCCAGCGCCGCACGGCCGTCGCCGCCGTCCTCGTCGGCGAGGACGGCGAGGCGGTGTTCCATGCTCGCCCTGGACGTCGCCAGGGACAGCGCCAAGTCCACCGCGCGCAGAGCCGGTTCACTCTCCAGCCTGCTCAGCAGCACGGTCGCCTGATCACGCAGCGCCTCGGCGGTCCGCCCCGAGACCACCCAGGGCAGGGCACTCGCCCCGCGCACCGCATCGGTCCCGTCGGCGGGCGTCCCCCCGGTGGCGGCCGGCGCCTGCTCGACGATCACATGCGCGTTGGTCCCGCTGACTCCGAACGAGGAGACACCGGTACGGCGGGGGCGGCCCGCGTCGGGCCACTCACGTGCCTCGGTGAGCAGTTCGACCTTGCCCGCCGACCAGTCGACGTGCGAGGACGGTTCGTCCGCGTGGAGGGTCTTGGGCACCGTGCCGTGCCGCATGGCCATGACCATCTTGATCACGCCCGCGACCCCGGACGCGGCCTGGGTGTGCCCGATGTTGGATTTGACCGATCCGAGGAGCAGGGGGTGCTCGCGGTCCTGGCCATAGGCCGCCAGGAGGCTCTGCGCCTCGATCGGGTCGCCGAGCGGGGTGCCCGTGCCGTGCGCCTCCACGGCGTCGACGTCGGCCGGGGAGAGGCCGGCGTTGGCGAGTGCCTGCCGGATGACCCGCTGCTGCGAGGGTCCGTTGGGGGCGGTGAAGCCGTTGGACGCGCCGTCCTGGTTGACCGCGGAGCCCCGGATCACGGCGAGGACGGGGTGTCCGTTGCGTTCGGCGTCCGAGAGGCGCTCCAGCATCAGGACGCCCGCGCCCTCGGACCAGCCGGTGCCGTCGGCGTTCTCGGAGAACGCCTTGCAGCGGCCGTCCCTGGCGAGCCCGCCCTGCCGGCTGAACTCGATGAGCGAGCCGGGGGTGGACATCACGTTGACACCCCCGGCGAGCGCCAGGGTGCATTCCTGGTTGCGCAGGGACTGCACGGCCAGATGGAGCGCGACGAGGGACGACGAGCACGCGGTGTCGATGGTGACGGCCGGACCTTCGAGCCCGAGGGCGTACGAGAGCCTGCCGGACACGGCACTGGCGGCGATGCCGGTGCCGACGTCGCCGGTCGCGTCGTCGAGCGACCTGACCAGGAGGTAGGCGTAGTCCTGGCCGTTGGTGCCGATGAACGCACCCGTGCGCGTGCCACGCAGTCGGGTGGCGTCGATTCCGGAGCGTTCGATGGCCTCCCACGTGGTCTCCAGCAACAGACGCTGCTGGGGGTCCATGGTGGCGGCCTCGCGGGGTGAGATCCCGAAGAAGCCGGGGTCGAAGTCGGCGACGCAGTTGAGGAATCCGCCCTGCTGGCTGACCGAGGTGTCACGTGCGTCGGTGGTGCTGTCGCGCAACGCGTCCAGGTCCCAGCCACGGTCCGTGGGGAATCCGGAGATGGCGTCCGTGCCGGTGGCCACGAGTTCCCAGAGGGCCTCGGGGGAGTTGACGTCGCCGGGGAACCGGCAGCTCATTCCCACGATGGCGATGGGTTCCCGGGCCGCGGCGACGAACATCCTGTTCTGTCGCCGCAGCCGCTCCGACTCCTTCATCGCGGCGCGGAGCGCTTCCACGACGCCGGCGGCGGGTGCGTTCTGGGTAGAGGCGTTCATCGTCTGCTCCGTCACTCTCGCGCTACAGGTCGGACTGGCCGTTGAGCGCGGCCCGGACCAGGTCTGCCACTGCCATCGAGTCGATGGACTCGTCCGATGTGTCGTTCTCCGCCGGGGTGTTCGCGCCCCGGCCCGCCAGCTGGAGCAGGGGTTCCAGCACTCCGATGTCCCGCAGCTGCGCCAGTGGCACCGAGGCCAGCAGGGCCCGGATCTCCGCCTCTTCACCGTCGGTCCCGGTCTCGCCCTCGGGCATGAGCTGCCCGAGTACGTGCTCGGCGAGGGAGGTGGGTGTCGGGTGGTCGAAGACGAGGGTCGCGGAGAGGCTGAGGCCGGTGGCGCTGTTCAGCTGGTTGCGCAGTTCCACGGCTCCCAGCGAGTCGACCCCGAGGTCCCGGAAGGACCGTTCGGCGCCGACCGCGTCGGTGTCCGGGTAGCTGAGGACCTGCGCGGCCTGGGTGCGGACCAGGTCCACCACGGATTCGAGCCGCCGGTTCGCCGACATCGCCGCGAGCCGGTACCGCAGGCCACCTTCCGCCGCGGTGTCCGCGGGCGCCGCGGTGGCGGCGACCATGCGGTCGTATCCGGGGAGTTCGCGCAGCAGCGGACTCGGCCGTGCCGTGCCGAGAGCGGCGACGAAGCGGTCAAGTGAGACCTCCGCGACCACTGCGGTCGGCTCGGGCTCCATGACCAGCCGGAGCATGGTCTCGCAGGCCAGTTCGGGGTCCATGGCCCCGACCCCGGCGCGGTCGGCGGCCTCCTCGGCCGCAGTTCCCTCTGCCATTCCGCCACCGCCCCAGGCTCCCCAGGCGACCGCGGTCGCCGGGAGGTCCTGTGCCCTGCGCTGTTCGGCGAGTGCGTCCAGGACCGAGTTGGCCGCCGCGTAGTTGCCCTGGCCGAGGTTGCCCACGGCCGCCGAGGCGGAGGAAAAGAGCACGAACGCCGTGAGGTCCGCTCCACGGGTGAGCTCGTCCAGCAGGACGGCCGAGGTGACCTTCGACCGGAACACGGTTTCGAACCGCTCAGGGGTGAGCCGGTCGAGGACACCGTCGTCCAGGGCCCCGGCCGCGTGGACCACTCCGGTGAGCGGGTGCTCCGCCGGGATGTCCGCGAGTACCGCGGACAGCTGGTCCCGGTCCGCGACATCGCAGGCGGCGATGGTGACCGAGGTGCCGAGCCCGTCCAGTTCCTCCCGCAGGCGTTCGGCCGCCGGTGCGTCGGGACCGCTGCGGCTGAGCAGCAGCAGGTGCTGGGCACCGTCCTTGGCGAGCCGCCGGGCGACGTGCCCGCCGAGGGCGCCGGTGCCACCGGTGATCAGCACGGTGCCGTCCGGGGCCCAGGTGCGCGCGGGCCGCTTCCCCGGTGCCCGTACGAGGCGCCTGGCGAGGACCGCCGAGGTGCGTACCGCGATCTGGTCCTCCCCGTCGAGACCCGCCAGTGCTCCGGCGAGACCCGCGGCGGTCCGCTCGTCGAGTGCTGCGGGCAGGTCGATCAGACCGCCCCAGCGCTCCGGGTACTCGAGCGCGGCGACCCTGCCGAGCCCCCACACGCCGGCTTGCAGCGGGTGGTGGACCGTGTCCGCCCGGTTGACCGAGACGGCTTCCCGCGTGACGCACCACAGAGGTGCGCCGATCTTCGCGTCACCGAGTGCCTGGAGAAGTACCGCGGTGAGGGCGATGCCCTCGGGCACGCTGCCCAGGGCGGTCTCCCTCAGCGCGAGGAGTGAGAGGACCCCGGTGAGGCGGGGGCCGTCCTCGGCCAGGGTGCGCAGTTCGGTGGCGAATGCGGCCCGGTCGGGTCCTGCCACGGCGAGGCGTACGACGTCGGTGCCCAGGGCGTCGAGTACGGCGGACACCCAGGGGTCCTCGGCCTGTTCGGCGGGTACCACGGCCAGCCAGGTGCCCGTGAGGGCCTTCCGGTTGGCGGTGGCTCCGCCGGCCAGGGCCTTCCAGATGACGCGGTGGCGCCAGTCCTCCATGACCGACTCGTCGTTCTGCTGCCTGCGCCAGTCCATCAGGGCGGGCAGCACCTTCGACAAGGCGTCCGACTCGACGTCGAGAGTGGACTCCAGTGAGTCGAAGTCCTCCTGTTGCACCGCGTCCCAGAAGGCACGGTCACTCGTCGCCGTCTCCTGGGGGACGACGGCCGGGGTGACGCCGGGCATGGCGTCCGGCCAGAACCGTCCCCGTTGGAAGGCGTACGTGGGCAGATCGAGCCACTGGGCTCCGGTGCCCGCGAAGAACTGCGGCCAGTCCACGCGCACGCCGTGGACGTGGAGCCGGCCGAGCGCGGAGACGAGGGTGGTCTCCTCGCCGCGGTCCTTGCGCAGGACCGGGACCGTGAAGGCGCCCTCGCGCGCGCTCTCCTGGGCCATGGCGGACAGTACGCCGTCCGGGCCGAGCTCCAGGAACGTGGTCACCCCGCGCTCGGCGAGCGCCCGGACACCGTCGGCGAAGCGGACCGCCTCACGGACGTGACGCACCCAGTAGTCGGGCGTGCACAGTTCCTCGGCGGCGGCCGGTGCGCCGGTCAGGTTGGAGACGACCGCGATGCGCGGTGCCTTGTAGGAGAGGCTTTCGGCGACCGAGCGGAACGCGTCGAGCATCGGCTCCATGAGCGGCGAGTGGAAGGCGTGGGAGACACGGAGCCGCGTCGTCCTGCGTCCTCGCTCCGCCAGTCGGGCCGCGACGTCGAGCACAGCCTGCTCAGCGCCGGAGATCACCACCGAGGACGGCCCGTTCACCGCGGCGACCGACACCTCGCCGGACAGCAGCGGCAGCACCTCGTCCTCCGTCGCCTGGACGGCGGCCATCGCACCGCCGGGCGGCAGGTCCTGCATCAGCGAGGCGCGTGCGCTCACCAGCCGGGCGGCGTCCTCCAGCGAGAACACGCCCGCCACATGGGCGGCGGCGATCTCACCGATCGAGTGACCGGCCACGAAGTCGGGCTTCACGCCCCACGACTCGACCAGCCGGAACAGCGCCACCTCGACCGCGAACAGGGCGGGCTGGGTGAACCCCGTCTCGTTCAGCGCCTCGGCGTCGTCGCCCCACATCACCTCACGGAGCGAACGACCCGATTCCGCGTCCAGCAGGTCCAGCACGGAGTCCAGCGTCCGGGCGAACACCGGGAAGCGTCCGTACAGTTCGCGACCCATGCCCACTCGTTGTGAGCCCTGGCCGGAGAAGAGGAAGGCCCGCTTGCCCGCGCGCTCCACATGGTGTTCGGCCAGGGCGGCGTCGGTGCCGCCCGCGGCCAGGGCGGCGAGCGCGTCGGTCAGTGCGCCGTGGTCGGTGGCCGTGACAGCGGCCCGGTGGTCGAAGACCGTGCGGGTCGTGGCCAGCGAGTACGCCAGGTCCGTCAGGGAGGTGTCCGTCCCCGCGGTGAGCCGGGTGAGCAGGCGGCGGGCCTGCTCGCGCAGCGCGTTCGCGGACTTGCCGGACAGCAGGACCGGCAGCGCGGACGGCCGGTGGGCCGGATCGTCGGGTGCGGCGGCCGCCGGCTCGGCGGTCGGTGCCTCCTCCAGGATGACGTGGGCGTTCGTACCGCTGGCTCCGAACGAGGAGACGCCCGAGCGGCGCGCGCGGCCCGATGCGGGCCAGGCGACGGGCTCGGTGAGCAGCCGGACGTGTCCGGCGGTCCAGTCGACCTGTGAGGTAGGCGTCTCGGCGTACAGCGACCTCGGCAGGGTGCCGTGGCGCATGGCCATCACCATCTTGATCACACCCGCGACACCGGAGGCGGCCTGGGTGTGCCCGATGTTGCTCTTCAGCGAACCGAGCAGCACCGGGCGCTCGGGGTCGCGGTCCTGGCCGTAGGTGGCAAGCAGGGCCTGGGCCTCGATGGGGTCGCCCAGCTTCGTGCCCGTGCCGTGGGCCTCGATGGCGTCCACGTCGGTCGTCCGCAGACCGGAGTTGGCGAGGGCCTGCCGGATCACCCGCTGCTGCGCGGGCCCGCTGGGCGCCGTCAGCCCGTTGGAGGCACCGTCCTGGTTGATGGCCGAACCACGCAGGACCGCGAGGATGTGGTGGCCGTTGCGCCGGGCGTCGGAGAGGCGCTCGACGACGAGCATGCCCACGCCCTCGGACCAGCCGGTGCCGTCGGCGCCCTCCGAGAACGCCTTGCAGCGGCCGTCGGTGGAGAGTGCGCCCTGGGCACTGAATTCGACGAAGCCCGCCGGGGTGGCCATGACGGTCACACCGCCCGCCAGCGCGATCGAGCACTCGCCGGAGCGCAGTGCCTGGGCCGCCAGGTGCAGCGCGACCAGGGAGGAGGAGCACGCGGTGTCGACGGAGACGGTGGGTCCCTGCAGGCCGAAGGAGTAGGCGATCCGGCCGGAGAGGAGACTCGCCGACTGGGCGGTCTCCCACTGGCCGGCCTCGGCCGGTGGCCGGTAGTCACCGCTGCCGCCGCCCACGTAGACGCCGGTGGTGCTTCCCTTGAGGGTCGCGGCGTCGATGCCCGCCCGCTCCAGCGCCTCCCACGCCGCTTCGAGCACGATGCGCTGCTGCGGGTCCATCACGATGGCCTCGCGCGGCGAGATGCCGAACACGGCGGGGTCGAAGTCGGCGGCGTCGTAGAGGAATCCGCCGTTCCCGGTGGTGCTGCGGCCGCGGCCGCCCTCCGGCGGCCCGCCGAGCAGGGTGTCGAGGTCCCAGCCGCGGTCGGTGGGGAACTCTCCCACGGCGTCGGTCTCGTCCAGGACGAGCTGCCAGAGGTCCTCGGGGGATCCGACGCCGCCCGGGTAGCGGCACGCCATGCCGACGATGACGACGGGGTCGTCACCGGCCGACGCGGTGGCGACGAGCGGGGCCGTCGCGTCGGGAAGTTCGCCGAGCAGCAGATTCCGCAGGTGGCGGGCGAGTTCGGCCGGGGTGGGGTGGTCGAAGACCAGGGTGGCCGGCAGGGTGACGCCGGTGGCGGCGGTCAGCTGGTTACGCAGGTCGACGGCGGTCAGCGAGTCGAAGCCGAGGTCGCGGAAGGGCAGATCGGATTCGACGACGTCGGTGCCGGTGTGCCCCAGGACCGCGGCGGCCTCTGCCGTGACCAGGGCGAGCAGTGCCTCGTCGCGTTCACCGTCGGGCAGCGCGGTCAGCCGCTGCCGGTAGACGTCGGCCGCGGACCGCTCGTCCTCCCGGTCCTGGTCGGAGGTGTCGAGGGCCCTGCGGGCCTCCGGCAGACCGTCCAGGAGCGCGGTGCGGCGGGCTTCGGCCAGGGTGGGCGCGAAGGTCTCCCACCGCACGTCGGCGATGGTGACCGCGGCCTCGCCGTCGGCGACCGCCCTGCCGAGCGCGCCGAGTGCCGTGTCGGTGTCCAGGACGGGCAGGCCGTTCATCCGCAGGTGCGCGGCCGTGGAGTCGTCGGCCAGGTCGGCCCAGGCACCCCAGGAGACGGCGAGGGCGGTGGCTCCCCGGTCGCGGCGCTGCCGGGCCAGGGCGTCGAGGTACGCGCCGAGTGCGGCGGGTACCTGCTGGCCCCGGACACCCCAGGAGGCGGCGATCGTGCCGCACAGGACGAAGGCGTCGAGCGGCCGGTCCGCCAGTACGGCGTCGAGCTGGACGGCTCCGGCGAGCGCGGCGGTGAGGCCCGCGCTTCCGGTGCCGATGCCGTCGGCCTCGTCCTGCGCGTGGATCACCGCGGTCAGCGGCGCGTCATCGGGGATGGCGGCCAGGAGCGCGGTCAGCGCGGTGTGGTCGGACACGTCGCACACGGCCAGGGTCACCTGGGCACCGAGCTCTCGCAGTTCGGCTTCGAGCGCGGCGGCCCCGTCGAGGTCCGATGCGTGCCGGGCCGTCAGTACGAGGTGCTGGGCGCCCTCACGGGCCAGCCGACGGGCGGTCAGACCGCCCATGGCGCCCGTGCCACCGGTGACGAGCACCGTGCCGGTGGGCCGCCAGACATCGCCGGCCGGGTTGGCCGCGGTGGCGGTCGTACGGACCAGCCTGCGGCCGAGGGAACCGGTGGCCCGGATCGCGATCTGGTCCTCGCCGTCCTGGCGTCCGCCGCCGGCCAGAGCCGCGGCGAAGGCCGTGCCCGTGGGTTCGTCGACCGTCTCGGGGAGGTCGATCAGCCCGCCCCAGCGTCGGGGGTGCTCCAGTGCCATGACCCGGCCCTGTCCCCAGACGGCTGCCTGTCCGGCGCTCAGCAGCGGTTCGTCGGGGGCGGTGGAGACGGCTCCCCGTGTGGCGCACCACAGCGGTGCGTCGATGCCTGCATCGGCGAGCGCCGCGAGCAGCGCCTCGGGCCAGGCGTGGTCCGGCGGCAGGCCGGTGGCGTCCGCGGTGGTGGCCAGCAGCGACACGACTCCGGTGAATCCTGCCGCGTCCCGGTCCGCACACGCCGTGCCCAGCGGGCCCAGCAGGTCGGCGGTCACGGGTACGCGTACGACGTCGTCACCGAGCGCCTCGGCTGCGGCGGTCGCCCACGGGGGTGTGTCGCCGGCCGGCAGGAGTACCAGCCAGGAGCCCTGGTTCCGCGCAACCGGCGCGGGCAGCGGACTCCAGGTCTCGTGGTAGCGCCAGGCAGCGCCCGCGGACTGCTCCCCGCGGCGGCGGCGCCAGGCGGACAGGGCAGGCACCATCGCGGTGACGGTGTCACCGTCCAGGCCCAGCGAGGAGGCCAGTGCCCCGACGTCCTCGTGCTCGACGGCGGACCAGAAGGCGGTGTCCGCCGGGTCGGGGGTTGTGGTGGCGGTGCGGGCAGCGGGCTCCGGCCAGTAACGCTCGCGCTGGAAGGCGTACGTCGGCAGTTCGACGCGGTTGGCGCCCAGTCCCCCGAAGAACGCGGACCAGTCCGGTCCCGCGCCATGGACGTGCAGGGCGGCGAGCGCGGTGACGACGGCCACTTCCTCGTCCTGGTCCTTGCGCAGGAACGGAACGACAGCGGGTGCGGGCTCGGCACCTTCCAGGCTCTGCTGCGCCAGGGCCGACAGCACCCCGTCGGGGCCGAGTTCGACGAAGGTCGCGACTCCGGCGTCCCGCAGGGTGCGTATCCCGTCGGCGAACCGTACGGCTTCGCGTACGTGGCGCACCCAGTAGGCCGGGGAGCACAGTTCGGCGGCCTCGGCTAGGCGGCCGGTGAGGTTGGAGACCACCGGGATGCGGGGCTCCTCGTAGGCGATGCCCTCGGCGACGCGGGCGAAGTCCGCGAGCATCGGGTCCATCAGCGGCGAGTGGAAGGCGTGCGAGACCCTCAGCCGCGCGGTGCGGCGGCCGTCGGAGGCGAACAGTTCGGCGAGCTCCAGCACCGCCTCCTCGGCTCCCGCGACGAGCAGCGAGCGGGGGCCGTTGACCGCGGCGATCGACACCTCGGTGTCCAGCAGCGGCGCCACCTCGTCCTCGGTGGCCTGGAGCGCCACCATCGCGCCGCCCTGCGGGAGCGCCTGCATCAGGGTGGCGCGGGCCGCGACCAGCCTGCAGGCGTCCGCCAGGGAGAACACTCCGGCCACATGGGCGGCGGTGATCTCACCGATGGAATGCCCGGCGACGAAGTCCGGTGTGAGGCCCCACGATTCGGCGAGCCGGAAGAGCGCCACCTCGACCGCGAAGAGCGCGGGCTGGGTCCAGCCGGTCTCGTCGAGCAGCTCGGACTCGAAGGTGCCGGGGAGGGCGAAGAGCACTTCCTTGAGCGGGAAGTCGAGTTCCGTGTCCAGTTGGGCGAGGACGGCGTCCAGCGCCTCGGCGAACACGGGGAAGCGGTCGTACAGCTCGCGGCCCATGGCCCCGCGCTGGCTCCCCTGGCCGGAGAAGAGGAACGCGGACTTGCCGGGGGCGCGGCCCGCGGTGCCGCGGGCGCTCTCCCGTACACCGTCCGCTCCGGCCAGCAGCACCGCACGGTGCGGGAAGAGCGAGCGGTCCCCGGCGAGCGAACGGCCGATGTCGAGCGGGGACAGGTCGGTGCGCAGTGCGGCGAAGGAGGTGAGCCGGTCGATCTGTGCCTGGAGCGCCTGGCGGCTCCTGCCGGAGACGGTCCACGGCACGAGGGCGGGTGTGGGGCGCTCGGTGGTCTCCTCCTGCGTCGCCTGCTCGACGGCCGGTGCCTGCTCGACGATGACGTGTGCGTTGGTGCCGCTCACTCCGAACGCCGAGACTCCGGCGCGGCGCGGGCGGCCGGTCTCGGGCCACGCGGTCGGCTCGGTCAGCAGCTGTACCGCGCCCGCGCTCCAGTCCACGTGTGCCGAGGGGGTGCCGATGTGCAGGGACTCGGGCAGTACGCCGTGCCGCATCGCCATCAGCATCTTGATGACGCCCGCGACACCCGCGGCGGCCTGGGTGTGACCGATGTTGGACTTGACCGTGCCGAGCAGCAGCGGCCGTTCGCGGTCCTGCCCGTAGGTGCTGAGCAGAGCGGTGGCCTCGATCGGGTCGCCGAGGGTGGTGCCGGTGCCGTGGGCCTCGACGGCGTCGATGTCGGCGGTGGTCAGTCCGGCGTCGGCGAGTGCCTGCCGGATCACCCGTTGCTGCGAGGGGCCGTTGGGGGCGGTCAGTCCGTTGGACGCGCCGTCCTGGTTGACGGCGGTCGAGCGGATGATGCCGCGGACCTCGTGTCCGTTGCGCACGGCGTCGGAGAGCCGTTCGAGTACGAGGATGCCGACGCCCTCGGACCAGGCGGTGCCGTCCGCGCTGTCGGAGAACGGCTTGCAGCGGCCGTCCGGGGCCAGTCCGCCCTGGATGGAGAACTCCACGAAGGAGTCGGGGCTCGACATCACGGAGACGCCGCCGGCGATCACCAGGGAGCACTCACCGGCGCTCAGGGCCTTGCCCGCCCAGTCCATCGCGACCAGCGAGGAGGAGCAGGCGGTGTCGACGGTGACGGCCGGGCCCTCCAGCCCGAGTGCGTAGGAGAGCCGGCCGGACATGACGCTGGCCGTGTTGCCGGTGGCCACGTAGCCCTGGACGTCGGAGAGGGACCGGCGCAGCAGGGTGGGGTAGTCCTGCCCGTTGGTGCCGACGAAGACGCCGGTGGTGGAGCCGCGCAGGGCAGTGGGGTCGATCCCGGCGCGTTCCAGCGCCTCCCAGGTGGCCTCCAGCAGCAGGCGCTGCTGCGGGTCCATGGCCAGTGCCTCGCGCGGTGAGATGCCGAAGAACCGGGCGTCGAAGTCGGCCACTCCGGTGAGGAATCCCCCTTCGAGGGTGTCCGACGCACCGGCGCCGAGCGCCTCGATGTCCCAGCCGCGGTCGTCCGGGAACCGGGTGATGCCGTCGCGGCCCTCTTCGAGCAGCTGCCACAGCTCCTCGGGCGAGGAGACCCCGCCGGGGAAGCGGCAGCTCATGCCGACGACGGCGATCGGGTCGTCGTCGAGGAGGCGGCCGGTGCCCGCCGGCGCGGCGGCGGCCGGTTCGGGCAGCGAACCGAGCAGTTCGCCGAGCAGGAAGTCCGCCATGTCGCGCGGGGTCGGCCGGTCGTAGACGAGGGACACGGGGAGGCCGAGCCCGGTGACGGCGACCAGCGCGTTGCGCAGTTCGAGCGTGGTCAGCGAGTCGAAGCCCAGGTCCCGGAAGGCCCGGTCCTCCTCGATCGCACCGGCGTCGCTGTGTCCGAGCACGGCTGCCACCTGGGTGCGCAGCAGGTCGAGCACGTAGGCGCCGCGATCGGCGTCGGGGAGTGCCGCGAGCCGCTGCCGCAGCTCGGACTCGCCGCCGGCAGCGGCGGCGGGGCCTGCGGACCGCTGCTGCCGGACCTCGGGCAGGTCGTCGATGAGCGGCAGCGGGCGAGCGGTGGCGAAGGCGGGCACGAAGCGGGCCCAGTCGATGTCGGCGAGCGCGAGGACGGTGTCGTCCTGTTCGATCCCGCGCAGCAGGGCCCGTACGGCGGGCTCGGGTGCGAGGGGCTCGAAGCCGCCGCGTCGTACCCGGGTCTCGATCTCGGCCGCGTCGGCAACCATGCCGGCACCGGACCAGGGGCCCCAGGCGACGGAGAGCGCGGTCCGGCCGTTCGCCCGCCGGTATTCGGCGAGGGCGTCCAGCCAGGCGTTGGCCGCCGCGTAGTTGCCCTGGCCCGCCGCGCCGAAGACGCCTGCGGTGGACGAGAAGAGGACGAAGGCGGACAGCGGCAGATGGGCGGTCAGTTCGTGCAGGTGCCGCGCGGCGGCGACCTTGGGGTCGAAGACGGACCGGAGGCTGTCGGTGGTCAGCGTGTCGACCACACCGTCGTCGACGACCCCCGCCGTGTGGATGACGGCGTTGAGCGGGACGTCGTCGGGGACGGAGTCGAGCAGCTCGGCGAGCGCGGCGCGGTCGGCGACGTCGCAGGCAGCGAGGGAGACGCGGGCGCCGAGCCCGGTCAGTTCGCTCCGCAGCTCGTCGGCGCCGGGGGCGTTCTCGCCACGCCTGCTGACGAGCAGCAGGTGCTCCGCCCCGGCGCGGGCGAGGCCGCGGGCCACGTGTCGGCCGAGGCCGCCGGTGCCACCGGTGATCAGGGTGGTGCCGGAAGGCTCGAACGGCCTGGCGGTCGACCGGTCGGCGGGGCTGGGGGCGAGCCGGCGCACGAAGACGCCGGAGGCGCGCACAGCGGCCTCCGTCTCGCCCGACGCCGCGGTGAGCACCCCGCGCAGCCTGCGCGCGGCATACGTGTCGAGCTGGTCCGGCAGGTCGACGCAGCCGCCCCAGCGTCCGGGCTGTTCGAGGGCGATGACGCGTCCGAGACCCCATACGGCGGCCTGGTCGAGGCCGACGACGGGCTCGGAACGGCCCACCGAGACCGCACCGCGGGTGACGGCCCATACCGGTGCGTCGATCCCGGCGTCGCCGAGCGCCTGTACGGCGACGGTGGTCAGGAGGAGGCAGTCCGGCACTCCGGTGCGGGTTGCGCTCTCGTGGTCGGCGAGGCCGAGCAGCGACAGCACGCCGTCGAACTCTCCGTGTTCACCGCGGAGTCCGGCGAGCCGTTCGGCCAGGACGGTGCGGTCAGGACCGGTCACCTCGCAGGTCACGGTCTGCGTGGCGAGGGCGGCCACCACATCGGCGGACCACTGGGCGTCCTCCCCGGGAGCCGGCGCGAGTACGAGCCAGCGGCCACCGACCGTGCGGGGCGCGGTGGACCCGGCCTGCGGCTTCCAGGTCACCCGGTAGCGCCAGGCGTCCACCGCGGACTCCTCGTCGCGGCGGCGGCGCCATGCGGACAGGGCCGGCACCATCGCGGTGACGGTCGCGTCGTCGAGGCCCAGCGACGCGGTCAGCGCGCCGACGTCGTCGCGTTCCACCGCCGACCAGAACTCGGAGTCCGCCGCGTTCGGGGCCGCGACGGCGGCGGCGGCGGGCTCGGGCCAGTAGCGCTCGCGCTGGAAGGCGTAGGTGGGCAGCGCGATCCGGCGGGCGCCGGAGCCCGCGAAGTACTCGTTCCAGTCGATGTCCACGCCCTGCGCGTACGCCCCGGCGAGGGCGGTTGTGAGCGTGCGCTCCTCGGGGCGTCCCGCGCGCAGCAGCGGGAGCAGGACGGTTCGGGGCTCGTCGGTCAGGCTCTCCCGGGCCATGCCGCTGAGTACGCCGTCGGGACCCAGCTCGATGAACGTGCGGACTCCGGCCTGGGCCGACAGCCAGTTGATCCCGTCGGCGAAGCGGACGGCCCGGCGTACGTGCTGGACCCAGTACTCCGGTGTGCACACCAGGTCCTCGGTGGCGAGCGAACCTGTGACGCAGGAGACGAGCGGGATCACCGGGGGGTGGTAGTCGACGTTGCCCGCGACGCGGGCGAAGTCGTCGAGCATGCCGTCCATGAGCGGTGAGTGGAAGGCGTGGCTCACGTTGAGCCGCTTGGTCTTGCGGCCCAGGGCGGCGATCGCGGAGGCGATGTCGACGACGGTGTCCTCGACGCCCGCGACGACGACCGACCTGGGGCCGTTGACGGCGGCGATGGACACCGCGTCCTCGTGTCCCTCGATGAGCGGCAGGACCTCGTCCTCGGCCGCCTCCAGGGAGAACATCGCGCCGCCCTCGGGCAGCGCCTGCATCAGCCGGCCGCGTGCCGCCACCAGGGCACAGGCGTCCTCCAGGGAGAAGACGCCCGCCACGTGTGCGGCGGCGAGCTCTCCGACGGAGTGGCCTGCCAGGTGGTCGGGGGTGACGCCCCAGGAAGCGAGGAGCCGGAACAGGGCCACCTCGACGGCGAACAGGGCGGGCTGGGCGTAGCCGGTGCGGTCGAGCAGGTCCGCCTCAGGCGATCCCTCGGCCGCGAAGAGGATCTCGCGCAGCGGCCGGTCAAGCTCTCCGTCCATCCGGGCGAGTACGGCGTCGAGCGCGTCGGCGAAGACCGGGAACCGCTCGTACAGTTCGCGACCCGTGCCCGGTCGCTGGCTCCCCTGTCCGGTGAACAGGAACGCGGTTCGGCCGCGGCCCGTGGAGCCCTGGACCACGCCCGGACCGGGAAGTCCGTCACGCAGCGCCAGCAGTCCGCGCAGCAGTTCGTCGCGCTCTCCCGCCGCCACGGCGGCACGGTGTTCGAGGCCGGCCCTGGAGGTGGCCAGTGAGTAGGCGAGGTTCGCGAGGGCGATGTCCGGGTGCTCCTCGACGAGGTCGAGCAGTCGCCCGGCCTGGGCGCGCAGCGCGGAGTCGCTCCGGCCGGAGACCACCAGGGGGACGATGCCGTCGCGGGGCACCGCCGTTGCGGCGGGCTCCTCGGCCGGAGCCTCTTCGAGGATGGTGTGCACGTTGGTGCCGCTGAGTCCGAACGAGGAGATGGCACCGCGGCGCGGCCTGCCGGTGTCGGGCCAGTCGGTCCGCTCGGTCAGCAGGTCGATGGCGCCGGATGACCAGTCCACGTGCGAGGAGGGTGCGTCGATGTGGAGGGTCTTCGGGACCACACCTTCCCGGAGTGCGTGCACCATCTTGATCACGCTGGCGACGCCGGATGCCATCTGGGTGTGGCCGATGTTGCTCTTCACCGAGCCCAGGAGCAGGGGGCGTTCGGTGTCCCTGTCCTGTCCGTACGTGGTGAGCAGGGCCTGCGCCTCGATGGGGTCGCCCAGCGCGGTGCCGGTGCCGTGGCCCTCGATGACGTCGACCTCGCGTGCCTCGACTCCGGCGTTGGCCAGTGCCTGGCGGATGACGCGCTGCTGCGAGGGGCCGTTGGGGGCGGTCAGTCCGTTGGACGCCCCGTCCTGGTTGACGGCCGAGCCGCGTACGACGGCGAGCACGGTGTGACCGTTGCGGCGGGCGTCGGAGAGCCGTTCCAGCAGGACGAGCCCGACACCCTCGGCGAGGGTCATGCCGTCGGCGCCTTCGGCGTAGGCCTTGCAGCGGCCGTCGGCGGCCAGTGCGCGCTGCCGGCTGAATCCGACGAAGGCGCTCGGGGTGGACATGATGCTGACGCCGCCGGCGAGGGCGAGGGAGCTCTCGCCGTCGCGCAGGGACTGGCAGGCCAGGTGCAGGGCGACCAGTGACGAGGAGCAGGCGGTGTCGAGGGTGACGGCCGGTCCCTCGAAACCGAAGAGGTAGTTGACCCGCCCGGACAGCACGCTGGAGAGCGTGCCGGTGATCATGTGCCCCTCGGAGCCCTCGGAGGAGTTGGCCACGACACTGGAGGCGTAGTCCTGATAGCTGGCTCCGATGAAGGTGCCGGTACGGCTGGACCGCTGGGAGACGATGTCGATCCCGGCGTGCTCGAAGGCTTCCCAGGCCGTCTCCAGCAGCAGTCGCTGCTGCGGGTCCATGGACAGCGCCTCACGGGGTGAGATCCCGAAGAAGCCCGGGTCGAAGTCGGCGACGTCCTGGAGGAATCCGCCCTGCACCGAGTACGTCTTGCCGGGCCGGTCCGGATCGGCGTCGTAGAGCCCGTCGGCGTCCCAGCCCCGGTCCGCGGGGAAGGGGGAGACGGCGTCGGTGCCGTCGAGGGCGAGCTTCCACAGCTCCTCGGGCGAGGCGACCCCGCCGGGGTAGCGGCAGCCCATGCCGACGATGACGATCGGGTCGTCGCCGGTGGCGGCCGTGGTGGCGACGGTGGGTGCCCCGGTGCTCTGTGCCCCGGCGATCTCGGCGCGCAGGAAGGTGGCGAGGGCTGCCGGGCTCGGGTGGTCGAAGACCATCGTCGTGGGAAGCGTCAGTCCGGTGACCGAGGCGAGACGGTTGCGCAGGGCGACGGCGGTGAGCGAGTCGAAGCCGACGTCGCGGAAGGCCCGTTGCTCCGGCAGCGCCTCGGGATCCGTCAGCCCGAGCACGGCCATCGCCTCGGTCCGGACGACCTCCAGTACCGTGCGTTCCTGCTCGGCGGTGGTCAGAGCGCGCAGCCGTGCGGTGAACTCGCCCTCCACCACGGTGCCCGCGGCCTGTTCGGCGGCCTCGGTGAGGGCGCGGACCTCGGGGATCTCGGCGAAGAGGTTCGTGGGACGGCTCGACGTGAAGACGGGGTGGTACGTCTCCCAGTCGACGTCGGCCACCGCGACGGCGGTCTCGTCGTCGTCCAGGGCCCGCTTCAGGCCCGTCAGGGCGAGCTGCGGCTCCATGAACTCCAGACCGCTGCGGCGGATCATCCCCGGGTCCACGCGTCCGGCCTTGATGTCGTCGGCCCAGATGCCCCAGGAGAGGGACGTGGCGCGGAGGCCGCGGGCGCGACGGTGGGCCGCGAGTGCGGCGAGGTAGGCGTTGCCCGCCACGTAGGCGGCGTGTGCTCCACTCCCCCACATGCCGGCCGTGGACGAGTAGAGGATCAGATCGTCGAGCTCGTCGTCGTCGAGGAGTTCGTCCAGGATCCGGGCGCCGGTGACCTTGGCGTCCAGGACGCGGGCGAAGTCGTCCATGGTGGTCTCGGCGAGCGGGTACAGCTCGATGAGCGCGGCGGTGTGGACGACGGTGCGTACCGTGCGTCCTTCTTCCTTGAGCGCCGCCAGGAGTGCGGCGACGGCGTCGCGGTCGGTGACGTCGCAGGCGACGGCGGCGGCCTCGGTGCCGGACTCGGTGAGTTCGGCGACGAGTTCGGCGGCGCCGGGGGCGTCCATGCCCCGACGGCTCAGCAGCACGAGGTGCTCGGCGCCCTGAGCGGCCAGCCAGCGGGCCAGGTGGGGGGCGAGCGTTCCGGAGCCGCCGGTGATGAGGGTGGTGCCGCGTGGCGTCCAGTCGCGGGCCGGGTGCTGTTCGTCGGCGGAGGCGCGCACGATGCGACGGGTGAAGACGCCGGAGGCGCGCAGGGCGAGCTGGTCCTCGTCGCCCAGGGCTCCCGAAAGGGCCGAGGCGAGCCTGCCCGCCGCCCGCTGGTCGAGCGTCTGCGGCAGGTCGATGACCCCGCCCCAGCGCTGCGGGTGTTCCAGCGCGGTGGTCCAGCCGACGCCCGTCACCAGGGCCTGGGCGGGGGACGTGACGTCGTCGGAGCGGCCGGTGGAGACCGCGCCCCGGGTGAGGAACCACAGCGGGGCGTCGATTCCGGCGTCGCCGAGAGCCTGGACCAGGGACACGCTGAGTGCGAGGCCCAGGGGCATGACGGGGGCGCGCTCGTCGGGCTCCTCGGCCCCGGCGAGTACGGAGACGATGCCGGTGACCTCGCCCACGCCTGCCAGTCGCCCGGCGAGGACCGCGCGGTCGGTGCAGGAGGCGTCCAGGACGATCCGGACGACCTCAGCGCCCTGTCCGCCCAGTGCGCCGGCCACTTCGTCGGTTCCGGGGCCGTCCTGGCTGTCGCTGTCGGCGCAGATCAGCAACCAGGTCCCGGTGAGGGTGTGTTGCGGGATCGTGCCGAGCGGGTTCCAGGACACCCGGTAGCGCCAGGAGTCGACGGTGGAGCGCTCCTTGCGGCTCCTGCGCCAGGAGGAGAGGGCGGGCAGGACGGCGGCCACGGTGCTCTCGTCCGTGCCCAGGGCGGACGTCAGCGCGGAGATGTCCTCCTGCTCCACGGCGGCCCAGAACGCGGTGTCGGCAGGGTCGGTGGAGACCGTGGGGACGGCGACGGGCGGGACGGCCCACAGCTGCTCGTGCTGGAAGGCGTACGTCGGCAGATCCACCTGCCGGGCACCGGTGCCCGCGAAGTGACCGGCCCAGTCGACGTCGACTCCGCGCACGAAGGCCTCGGCGGCGGAGAGCAGGAAGCGCGCCACGCCACCCTGGTCCCGGCGCAGCGTGCCGGTGGCGACGCCCGGTTCGGCGGTCCGGTCGATCATGTCCTGGACCGGCATGGTCAGCACCGGGTGCGAGCTGACCTCGATGAACGCCCGATGCCCCTGACGCAACAACTCCTCGACCGCGTCAGCGAACCGCACACGCTGCCGAAGACTCCGATACCAGTAACCGGCATCCATCCCACGGGTATCCAACCAGTCACCCGTCACCGTCGAGAAGAA
>NZ_JBHXUW010000059.1:33050-51613 GCF_042672475.1 Streptomyces sp. NPDC127177 | reverse complement strand
CCCTCCTCTCGGACCCCTTGGTGCGCGGGCGGGCCTGGGCCCCGCAAAACACGCCCGCGGCGGGCTCACCCCCCCCCCCCCTTCCCTGGGCCCGGGGGCCGCGGGCCCCGGGGCCGCCGCCCCCGACTGTTTGCGGTCGTATCGTTGGGTACACCGCAGCCGTCACCGTCCATGCAGAAAGGCGCCGCGCAATGGTGCAGATCAAGACCCCCGAGCAGATCGCGAAGATGCGTGAGGCGGGGCTGGTGGTCGCTGCCATTCACGCGGCGACCCGAGAGGCCGCGGTACCCGGCGCCACCACGCACGACCTGGACCAGGTCGCACGCAAGGTGATCGCCGACCACGGCGCGAAGTCGAACTTCCTCGGTTACGGCGGATTCCCCGCGACGATCTGCACCTCGGTCAACGAGGTCGTCGTGCACGGCATCCCGGACGAGAAGACCGTCCTCAAGGACGGCGACATCATCTCCATCGACGCCGGCGCGATCATCGACGGCTGGCACGGCGACGCCGCCTACACGGCCTTCGTCGGCACCGGTCACGCTCCGGAGCTCGTCGAGCTCTCCCGGGTGACCGAGGAGTCGATGTGGGCCGGCATCGCCGCGATGAAGGTGAACAACCGCCTCGTCGACATCTCCAAGGCGATCGAGTCCTACATCCGCCGCCAGCCCCGGCCGTCGACCGGCAAGTACGGGATCGTCGAGGACTACGGCGGCCACGGCATCGGTACCGAGATGCACATGGACCCGCACCTGCTGAACTACGTCTCCCGCAAGCGCGGCAAGGGCATCAAGCTGGTGCCCGGGGTCTGCCTGGCCATCGAGCCGATGGTCTCCCTCGGCACGGCCCGCACCGAGGTGCTGGCCGACGAGTGGACCGTCATCACGACCGACGGCAGCCGGTCCTCCCACTGGGAGCACTCCATCGCCCTCACGGAGCAGGGTCCGCTGGTGCTGACCGCACCGGACTGCGGCCGGGAGAAGCTCGCGCAGTACGGCATTGAGGCGGCACCCGACCCTCTGGGGTGATTCGGGGCCACCGGGAGGTCTAAGGATCTCCCGCGGTGGGCAAACTTGACGGATTCGTCTTTTGGAGTCCGCTGACGTAGACTGACTCGTCGGCTCTCGTGCATCCGTGTGTCCGCATACGGTGAGCGACAGTCGATCAAGGTAGCCGATTCGAAAGGCGAAGCGTGGCCAAGAAGCAAGGTGCCATCGAAATTGAGGGCACCGTGATCGAGTCCCTCCCGAACGCCATGTTCAAGGTGGAACTCCAGAACGGTCACAAGGTCCTCGCGCACATCTCCGGCAAGATGCGGATGCACTACATCCGTATCCTCCCGGACGACCGGGTCGTCGTGGAGCTCTCTCCGTACGACCTGACGCGTGGCCGGATCGTCTACCGCTACAAGTAGATCTTGCCCACATTCCGCTTCGGCGGGGTGCTGGCACTGACCCGGAGAACCTGACATCCCATGAAGGTCAAGCCGAGCGTCAAGAAGATCTGCGACAAGTGCAAGGTGATCCGCCGTCACGGTCGGGTCATGGTCATCTGCGACAACCTGCGCCACAAGCAGCGCCAGGGCTGACGCACGACCCCCTGCATCTCGCAGTACTTCGCGCGACGCACGAAAACGTACATACGCAGAGCCCGTCCAAGCCACGGCTGACGACACCTCCGGCGGGGGCCGGAGACCCGGGCGTACCACCTCTCCCAGCGAGAGGTCGGCGGTCGGGAGTGGCCCTGCGGAAGACCCCCGAAATAACAACTGGAGCCATTGAATGGCACGCGTTTCAGGTGTTGACATCCCGCGCGAAAAGCGCGTGGAGGTTGCCCTCACCTACGTCTTCGGTATCGGGCGCACCCGGTCCAAGGAGATCCTCGCCACCACCGGCGTGAACCCCAACACCCGCGTTCGTGACCTGGCCGAAGAGGACCTGGTCAAGATCCGCGAGTACGTGGACGCCAACCTGCGCACCGAGGGTGACCTCCGCCGCGAGATCCAGGGCGACATCCGCCGCAAGATCGAGATCGGCTGCTACCAGGGCATTCGTCACCGCCGTGGTCTGCCGGTGCACGGCCAGCGCACCAGCACGAACGCGCGTACCCGCAAGGGCCCGCGTCGCGCGATCGCCGGTAAGAAGAAGCCGGGCAAGAAGTAGTCCTCAGCGGACGCACTGCGAACGTCCGGTCCACCGGGCATCCGCAGCATCCAGCGGTCTTCGCTGTAGGACCGATCACCTCCCCTCTCCATCTGGAGTAAAGACATGCCCCCCAAGGGTCGTCAGGGCGCAGCCAAGAAGGTGCGTCGCAAGGAAAAGAAGAACGTCGCTCACGGCCACGCGCACATCAAGAGCACGTTCAACAACACCATCGTCTCGATCACGGACCCCTCGGGCAACGTGATCTCCTGGGCCTCCGCCGGCCACGTCGGCTTCAAGGGCTCGCGCAAGTCCACCCCCTTCGCCGCGCAGATGGCCGCCGAGTCGGCCGCCCGCCGCGCGCAGGAGCACGGCATGCGCAAGGTCGACGTCTTCGTGAAGGGTCCGGGCTCCGGCCGCGAGACCGCGATCCGTTCCCTCCAGGCCACGGGCCTCGAGGTCGGTTCGATCCAGGACGTCACCCCGACGCCGCACAACGGCTGCCGTCCGCCGAAGCGTCGCCGCGTCTGATCCGTCACGGCCGGTGACGGTCGTGCGTCAGTAGCGTGGGTACGGGCGGTATGCCCCCTACGGGGGTGTGCCGCCCGTATCCTTGTTTCATCTGTCGGGCGTCAAATAGTGGGCGCCCACGACTGAAGGATTCACACATGCTTATCGCTCAGCGTCCGTCGCTGACCGAAGAGGTCGTTGACGAGTTCCGTTCGCGGTTCGTCATCGAGCCGCTGGAGCCGGGCTTCGGCTACACGCTCGGTAACTCTCTTCGCCGTACGCTCCTCTCCTCGATCCCGGGCGCGGCTGTCACCAGCATCCGGATCGACGGTGTCCTGCACGAGTTCACCACCGTGCCGGGCGTCAAGGAGGACGTCACCGACCTCATCCTCAACATCAAGCAGCTGGTCGTCTCCTCGGAGCACGACGAGCCGGTCGTGATGTACCTGCGCAAGCAGGGTCCCGGCCTGGTCACCGCTGCTGACATCGCCCCGCCGGCCGGTGTCGAGGTCCACAACCCGGACCTCGTCATGGCGACGCTTAACGGCAAGGGCAAGCTGGAGATGGAGCTGACCGTCGAGCGCGGTCGCGGCTACGTCTCCGCCGTCCAGAACAAGCAGGTGGGCCAGGAGATCGGCCGGATTCCGGTCGACTCCATCTACTCGCCGGTGCTCAAGGTCACGTACAAGGTCGAGGCGACCCGTGTCGAGCAGCGCACCGACTTCGACAAGCTGATCGTCGACGTCGAGACCAAGCAGGCCATGCGTCCGCGTGACGCCATGGCGTCGGCCGGTAAGACCCTGGTCGAGCTGTTCGGTCTGGCGCGCGAGCTCAACATCGACGCCGAGGGCATCGACATGGGCCCGTCGCCGACGGACGCGGCGCTCGCCGCCGATCTGGCGCTGCCGATCGAGGAGCTCGAGCTCACGGTCCGCTCGTACAACTGCCTCAAGCGCGAGGGCATCCACTCCGTGGGTGAGCTCGTGGCCCGTTCCGAGGCCGACCTGCTCGACATCCGCAACTTCGGTGCGAAGTCGATCGACGAGGTCAAGGCGAAGCTGGCCGGTATGGGCCTGGCGCTGAAGGACTCGCCTCCCGGGTTCGACCCGACGGCCGCCGCCGATGCCTTCGGCGCGGACGACGACGCGGACGCCGGTTTCGTGGAGACCGAGCAGTACTGAGTCGCCTCCGGCTGGGGTGCCTGTCCCTGACGGGCGCCCCGGACCGGGCGAGGGCTCTGTCCTCGATCGCCGTACGGGCCCGATTGCGTCCCGTACGCGAGGGCTTCGCTCAACGGCCGTAAGGGCTTGGATTCGGGCTTCCGTCCGATGACGGGCTCAAGGCTCTTAGGACTTCCGTGTGGCGACCGCCGCACGGGAACTGACACCGGTACCTGATACGGCCGGTGCAGCACACAAGGAGAAAAACCATGCCTCAGCCCGCCAAGGGTGCCCGTCTGGGCGGCAGCGCTGCGCACGAGAAGCTTCTTCTCAACAACCTCGCGAAGTCGCTGTTCGAGCACGGCCGCATCACCACGACCGAGGCCAAGGCCCGCCGCCTGCGTCCGGTCGCCGAGCGTTTCATCACCAAGGCGAAGAAGGGCGACATCCACAACCGTCGCCTGGTGCTGCAGTCGATCACGGACAAGGGCGTCGTCCACACGCTCTTCACCGAGATCGCCCCGCGGTACGAGAACCGCCCCGGTGGTTACACCCGCATCACCAAGATCGGCAACCGTCGTGGCGACAACGCCCCGATGGCCGTCATCGAGCTGGTCGAGGCCCTGACCGTGGCGCAGGCTGCCACCGGTGAGGCCGAGGCCGCCACGAAGCGTGCGGTCAAGGAAGACGCCCTCAAGAAGGACGAGACCCCGGTCGAGTCCGTCGAGGACGCCAAGCCGGCCGAGGCCGACGAGGAGTCGAAGGACGCCTGAGCGTTCTGAGACCTCTGGACGGGCCCGCACCACCCTTCGGGGCGGTGCGGGCCCGTTCTGCTGTGTACGGATCTTGAGAGGATCGCTGGTGAGTGACGTAGTGGAGCCCGGGTTCGTTCGGGTGCGGCTGGACCTGGCGTACGACGGCAAGGACTTCTCGGGCTGGGCGAAGCAGACCAGCCGGCGGACCGTCCAGGGGGAGATCGAGGACGCCCTGCGCACCGTGACCCGTTCCTCGCGGACGTACGACCTGACCGTGGCAGGGCGCACCGATGCCGGGGTGCACGCGCGTGGCCAGGTCGCGCACGTGGATCTGCCGGCCGAGGTGTGGGCCGAGCACGCGGAGAAGCTGCTGCGGCGGATGGCCGGGCGGATGACGCCCGATGTGCGGATCATGCGGATCGAGGCGGCGCCGGCCGGGTTCAACGCCCGCTTCTCCGCGTTGTGGCGCCGGTACGCGTACCGGGTGGCGGACCGTCCTGGCGGGGTGGATCCGCTGGTGCGGGGTCATGTCCTGTGGCACGACCGGCCGTTGGACGTGGACGCGATGAACGAGGCGGCGGCGCCGATGACCGGGGAGCACGACTTCGCCGCGTACTGCAAGAAGCGTGAGGGCGCGACGACCATCCGCACCCTGCAGAAGCTGAGTTGGGTGCGGGACGAGGCATCGGGTGTGATGACGGCGACCGTGCAGGCCGACGCGTTCTGCCACAACATGGTGCGGGCGCTGATTGGCGCCGCGCTGTTCGTGGGGGACGGGCGGCGTCCGGCCGCTTGGCCCGCCGAGGTGCTGGCGGCCCGGGTGCGCGACCCCGGGGTGCATGTGGTGCGGCCGCACGGGCTGACGCTGGAGGAGGTCGCCTACCCGGCCGACGAGTTGCTGGCGGCGAGGGCCGTGGAGGCCCGTAACGTACGGACGTTGCCGGGGGCCGGCTGCTGCTGAGCGGGCCCGGCCCGGCCGGACGGCGGGTCAGGCGGTGCTGCGCCCGCGCCGCCGCACCGCGCCCGTCAGCACCACCGCCACGTGCAGCGCCGCCCCGCTCAGCAGCGTCGAGCGGAACCAGCCGATCTGCGGGCTCCACCAGGCGAAGACCGCGGCGGGCGCGAGGACCAGCAGCATCAGGATCCGGTAGAGCCACCAGCGGGGCCCGCGCGGGACGTACGGCTCGGGCGGTTGGCCGCCGCCGGCCGTGGACACCGTGTCGCGCATCCCGGCCAGGAGCCCGCGCCGGGCCAGCACCCTCGCCCCGGGGAGCGAGCCGAGTATCTCGGTCTCCCCGCCGAAGCCGGACGGTACGGGCGGCAGGCCGAGCGCCGTCACCAGGCCCTCCTGGTGCCCGGCCGGGTCGCCCGTGGAGCGCAGGATGTGGGCCAGCGGGCGCGGGTCGGCCCGCCGGTACAGCTGCGCGAGGCTCTGTGCGGTGGCCAGGACCTCCGCGTGGCCGGGGGCGGGTGACTCGGTGTCCCAGGTGTGCGTGGCGCGTGGCCGGCCGCGGTGGAGGACGGTGACGCTGCTGCGGCCGGGGGCGCGGTGCAGGACCAGGGCCGGCCAGCTCTCGCCGGTCGTGATGGTCTCGGCGGCCGACGTCAGGGGTTCGTCGGGGACCAGTGCCGTGCGTCTTCCGCGGGTGGTCTCCGGGACCAGCTCGACATAGCTGGAGCCCTCGCCGGCCGGGGCCGTGCGCAGCGAGAAGCCGCTGAGCAGGGCGGCCTGGGCGACCTCGGCCGGGGGAGCGGCGACGATCGCCACCGCGCGCGGCGTCAGCTCCGTCCAGTCCGGGGCGTCGGTCACGGGCGGCTCGGGCGGGCGTCCGAAGAACGGGATCCGTGCGGCGAGGTCGTGCCGGACGTCCGAGCGGGCCTGGAGGAATCCGGCGCGGGGGTCGCCGAACCGGGACCAGGGGAACTCTGTGGCGTGGGCGCCGATGGCCCGGAACGTGTCGAGGGCCTCGGCAGGCCGGTCCGCCACGATCAGCATCAGGGCCAGCTCGTTGCGGAAGCCGGCCGCCTCGCGGTCGCCCGCGCGGTAGATGGAGGAGAGGCCGAGGGCCCGGGTGAGCGCCGCCGCCGTCCGGGTCCCGTACGGACCGGGGGTGCCTGTGTCGTCGGTCTCGGAGAGCTGGTGCTCCAGGGCCGCCCGGAGCGGCAGGGCGTGCAGCTTGGACCCGGGCGGGGCCGAGGCCGCCACCTGCTCCGCGTACCGGAACATCTCCTCGTGCGAGCCGTACCACTTGGCGCACAGGTACTGCAGGGCCTGCTCGTGGCAGCCGGAGTGGTGCGGATCGCGGGCGTTCGCCTCGGCGAGATAGGCGTCGAAGACCTCGCGCGGGGCCTGGATACCGCGGGCGTGCGTGAGGGCGATGCGCCAGGGGACGGGGTCGGCGAGGTTGGCCTCGGCCGCGACGCCGATCACCGGTGCGGCGTCCTCCAGGAGTGCGAAGAAGGCCTGGAACTGGTCCTGCTCCACGTCCTTGGCGCGGGCGTCCGTCCGCACCCGCCAGGCCCGGTGGAGGTGGAAGTCGGCCTTCACGAGGAGGGCGTCCGGGTCCCGGGGCGACTCCTGGAGCCAGTTCTCCAGCCAGCCCTCGTGGTGCAGCGCGGTCCGGGCCAGCCGGCTCACGTACGCGTCCCGGCGCTCCCACTGCGCGTGCGCCCGGGTCGGGGCCAGCAGTTCGGCGGCCGGTGCGTGGTCACCGGCCACGGCCGCGGCGACGGCGGCGCGCAGCGTGGCGTCCGGCGGGTCCAGGACCACGGCCTCGTCGGGCGCGAGGTCGGTACCGACTGCATCGCGGTGGCGCAGGACGCGCAGGAAGGCGACCACGGTGGCAGGGCGCACGGCGCGGGGCCCCCATCCGGAAGAGGTGACTGGGAACGGATCGAAGAGGTGAAGGGACGGGCCGGGACGCGGGCGGGACCGCGTCCCGGCAGGTCAGGTGGTGGAGGCGGTGGCCGCGGCCGAGGCCTGGACCTCGCCGCGGTGACGGATCTGGCGGAACGTGAAGTTCGTCAGGTCGTCACCGACGGCGAACACGTTCTTGTCGGACTTGGTGACGTTCTTCCCGCTGGTGAAGCCGCCGACCGTGAAGTAGGCGTACCGGCCGTAGGAGTTGGCCGTGCGGCGGCAGAAGGTTCCGTTGCGGCAGAACGTCGGCACACCCGAGCCGCTCAGCGAGGCCAGGCCGCCGCCGGCCTGCTCCACGGTCTTCTTGGCCTGGGCCTCGGTCTCGAACACCGCGAGGCCGATGGTCACGGCCACCCCGTCGCGGCTGTACGTGGCGCGGATGACCTGGTCGCAGCCGTTGTTCGCGAGGACCTGGCCGAGCGCGCCCTGGGTGGTGGTGGCGCACTGCGTGGTGCGGTGCGTGGCGCCCTTGGCGTAGACGCGGTCGCCCATCTTGAGCTGCTTGCCGGGGAAGAAGGAGTCGATCGTGACCGGTGCCCGGTCCTTCTTCACGTCGGATATGTAGTCCTTGGGATCCGGCGGTGGCGGCGGCGCGACCGAGGAGAACGACGGCTCCGGCTCGGCGGTCTCACTCGGCAGGTCGGTCGCCGACGGCAGTTGGCTCGCGTCCTTCCCGCCGGACGCGGCGGTGTCGTCCTTGTGCGTCGAGATGACGGCGGTGGCCACGATCGCGGCCACGGCGGCGGTGGCCAGCGCACCCCCGCCGATCATCAGCCACTTCTTGCGCCTGGCCCGTGCCGCGGACGCCTCGGCCATCGCTGCCCAGTCCGGAGTCCCGTTGTCCCCCGGCCCCACCGGCCCCCAGGAGGGCCCCCCTTGCCCAAAGCTCATGCCGCGAATCCTAGACGCAACACAAACCGGTTGGGCCAGGGCTTCGCTGGCCGTGACAATGCTGTCTATGGGACATCTTGAAGCAGGCCATCTCGAGTACTACCTACCGGACGGGCGGGTGCTGCTCGGCGATGCTTCGTTCCGCGTCGCGGACGGTGCGGTGGTCGCCCTCGTCGGGGCGAACGGTGCCGGGAAGACCACGCTGCTCCGCCTGATCGCGGGCGAGCTCCAGCCGCACGGCGGCTCGGTGTCGGTGAGTGGCGGGCTCGGGGTGATGCGGCAGTTCGTGGGTTCGGTGCGTGACGAGCGCACGGTGCGTGACCTGCTGGTCTCCGTGGCCCAGCCGCGTATCCGCGAAGCGGCGCAGGCCGTCGACCGGGCCGAGGAGCTGATCCTCACGGTCGACGACGAGTCCGCGCAGATGAAGTACGCGCAGGCGCTCAGCGACTGGGCGGAGGTGCGCGGGTACGAGGCCGAGACGGTCTGGGACATGTGCACGATGGCCGCGCTGGGCGTCCCGTACGAGAAGGCGCAGTGGCGCGAGGTGCGCACGCTGTCCGGAGGCGAGCAGAAGCGGCTGGTGCTGGAGGCCCTGCTGCGCGGGCCCGACGAGGTGCTGCTGCTCGACGAGCCGGACAACTATCTGGACGTACCCGGCAAGCGGTGGCTGGAGGAGAAGCTCAAGGAGACCCGTAAGACGGTCCTCTTCGTCTCCCACGACCGTGAGCTGCTCTCCCGGGCCGCCGAGAAGATCGTCAGCGTGGAGCCCAGCCCGGCCGGCAGCGACGTGTGGGTGCACGGCGGTGGATTCGGTACGTACCACCAGGCCCGCAAGGAACGGTTCGCGCGCTTCGAGGAACTGCTGCGCCGCTGGCAGGAGGAGCACGCGCGGCTGAAGGCGCTCGTCCTGCGGCTGCGGCAGCAGGCGGCGAACAGCCCCGACATGGCGAACCGCTACCACGCGATGCAGACCCGCTTCAAGAAGTTCGAGGACGCGGGGCCGCCGCCGGAGCCGCCGCGCGAGCAGGACATCAGGATGCGGCTGCGCGGCGGCCGGACCGGGGTGCGGGCCGTGACCTGCAAGAACCTGGAGCTGACCGGGCTGATGAAGCCGTTCGACCTGGAGATCTTCTACGGGGAGCGGGTCGCCGTCCTCGGGTCGAACGGGTCGGGGAAGTCGCACTTCCTGCGGCTGCTGGCCGGTGAGCAGGTGGCCCACACGGGGGAGTGGAAGCTCGGAGCGCGGGTGGTTCCGGGCCACTTCGCGCAGACCCACGCCCACCCGGAGCTGCTCGGCAGGACGCTCGTCGAGATCCTGTGGACGGAGCAGGCCAAGGACCGGGGCGGGGCGATGTCGGTGCTGCGGCGGTACGAGCTGGAACGGCAGGGGGACCAGCCGTTCGAGAAGCTGTCCGGTGGGCAGCAGGCGCGGTTCCAGATCCTGCTCCTGGAGCTGTCCGGCACGACGGCGCTGCTGCTGGACGAGCCGACGGACAACCTGGACCTGGAGTCCGCGGAGGCCCTCCAGGACGGCCTCGAGGTGTACGACGGGACGGTGATGGCCGTCACGCACGACCGGTGGTTCGCGAAGTCCTTCGACCGGTATCTGGTCTTCGGGTCCGACGGGATCGTCCGGGAGACGACGGAGCCGGTGTGGGACGAGCGGCGGGTGTCGCGGGCCCGGTGAGGTCTCGCGGGTGCGGGGTTCCTGGGGCGGGGGACCGGGAACCCCGCGTGCCCGTCCGGCCGGAAGCTGCGCGTTTTGACCCGTCCGGGGCGGGGCGGGTACTGTCGACGATTGTTATACGTATTGGCTTCGTCGTTCTCACGCGAAGGGCCCTTACGTAGGTTCTCTGGAGCAGTTACCAGTGGCTCGCATACGGGCAGCGTCCCCGGCATTGTGAGCCCCAGCTGCATATCGCTTCAGAGGTGCCGTGTGTCTGGACCCATCCACTGAAGAAGCGAAGGCTACGAAGTGCGTACGTACAGCCCCAAGCCCGGCGATGTCACTCGCCAGTGGCACATCATTGACGCCGAGGACATCGTCCTGGGCCGTCTTGCCACGACGGCTGCGAACCTCCTCCGAGGCAAGCACAAGGCGATTTACGCCCCCCACATGGACATGGGCGACTTCGTCATCATCATCAACGCCGAGAAGGTTCACCTCTCCGGCAACAAGAAGACCCAGAAGATGGCCTACCGCCACTCCGGGTTCCCGGGCGGTCTGCGCTCCGTCCGCTACGACGAGCTGCTCGCGAAGAACCCCGAGAAGGCTGTCGAGAAGGCCATCAAGGGCATGATCCCCAAGAACACTCTGGGTCGCCAGATGATCTCGAAGCTCAAGGTGTACGCGGGCGACCAGCACCCGCACGCTGCTCAGCAGCCGGTGCCGTTCGAGATCACCCAGGTCGCGCAGTAGTTCCGGCCTCCCCCTAAGACGTACAGAAAGATCTGAGGAGAATCGTGGCCGAGACCACTGCAGAGACGCCCGTCGAGGGCACCGAGGTCACCGAGGGCGAAGAGACCTTCGCCGAGGTGACCACCTTCGAGTCCGAGGTGCCCGTCGAGGGCGAGTACACCTCGGAGTCGCTCGTGGGCCGCTTCGGCGACCCGCAGCCGGCGGCCGGCCTCGGCCGGCGCAAGAACGCCATCGCCCGTGTCCGGATCGTCCCGGGCACCGGCAAGTGGAAGATCAACGGTCGCACCCTTGAGGACTACTTCCCCAACAAGGTGCACCAGCAGGAAGTCAACGAGCCCTTCAAGGTGCTCGAGCTCGACAACCGCTACGACGTCATCGCCCGCATCTCGGGTGGCGGCGTCTCGGGTCAGGCCGGCGCCCTGCGTCTCGGCGTCGCCCGCTCGCTCAACGAGGCGGACGAGGAGAACAACCGCGCCACGCTGAAGAAGGCCGGCTTCCTCTCCCGCGACGACCGTGCGGTCGAGCGCAAGAAGGCCGGTCTCAAGAAGGCCCGTAAGGCCCCGCAGTACAGCAAGCGCTAAACCGCCTGCTCATACGCGTTACTCGTTCGCCCCGGCGGCACACCTCGTGCTGCCGGGGCGTTCGTTTATTGACACCCTCGGGCATATAACGGCATAAGACGTTCATAGGCCCGTTGTATGCCTGGTCTGATTTTTTGCGTTTCGGAGCACCTTCGGAGGACACCAGTGGGACGACTCTTCGGCACGGACGGCGTGCGCGGTGTCGCCAATGCGGATCTGACGGCCGAGCTCGCGCTCGGTCTGTCGGTCGCTGCGGCGCACGTGCTGGCCGAGGCGGGCACCTTCGAGGGCCATCGGCCGACGGCCGTGGTCGGCCGGGATCCCCGCGCCTCCGGAGAGTTCCTGGAGGCCGCAGTGGTGGCGGGCCTCGCCAGCGCGGGCGTCGACGTCCTGCGCGTCGGCGTGCTGCCGACCCCCGCCGTGGCCTACCTCACCGGTGCGCTGGGCGCCGACATCGGTGTCATGCTCTCGGCGAGCCACAACGCCATGCCTGACAACGGCGTCAAGTTCTTCGCCCGCGGCGGCCACAAGCTCGCCGACGAGCTGGAGGACCGCATCGAGACGGTCTACGAGCAGCACCGCACCGGCGAGCCCTGGGCCCGTCCCACCGGCGCGGGCGTGGGCCGGATCAGCGACTACGCGGAGGGCTTCGACCGTTACGTCGCTCACCTCATCGGCGTACTGCCCAACCGGCTCGACGGCCTGAAGGTCGTCCTCGACGAGGCGCACGGCGCAGCCGCCCGCGTCTCGCCCGAGGCCTTCGCCCGTGCCGGAGCCGAGATCGTCACGATCGGCGCCGAGCCCGACGGACTGAACATCAACGACGGCTGCGGTTCCACCCACCTGGAGCTGCTGCGGGCCGCCGTCGTCGAGCACGGCGCCGACCTCGGCATCGCCCACGACGGCGACGCGGACCGCTGCCTGGCCGTGGACGCGGCGGGCGAGGAGATCGACGGCGACCAGATCCTGGCCGTGCTCGCCCTCGCCATGCGTGACGCCGGACAGCTCCGCAAGGGCACCGTCGTCGGCACCGTGATGTCGAACCTCGGCTTCAAGATCGCGATGGAGCGGGAGGGCATCCAGCTCGTCCAGACCGCCGTCGGCGACCGCTACGTGCTGGAGTCGATGAAAGCCGAGGGCTACGCCCTGGGCGGCGAGCAGTCCGGCCACGTCATCGTCCTGGACCACGCCACGACCGGCGACGGCACGCTGACCGGCCTGATGCTGGCGGCCCGGGTCGCCGCCACCGGCCGTCCGCTCGCCGATCTGGCCGGGGTGATGGAGCGCCTGCCCCAGGTGCTCATCAACGTGCCGGACGTCGACAAGTCCCGCGTCGCCACCTCTCCCGAGCTGGCCGTCGCCGTGGCCGAGGCCGAGCGCGAGCTGGGCGCCACCGGACGCGTGCTGCTGCGCCAGTCGGGCACCGAACCGCTGGTACGGGTCATGGTCGAGGCCGCCGACATCGACCAGGCGCGCGCCGTGGCCGGCCGGCTGGCCGATGTGGTGAAGTCCGCGCTGGGTTAAGCGGTACGGGCGGGGCCGGGCGCGCGGATCCACGGGTGCCCGGCCCCGTTCGCATGCCCGGCGGGCTCAGCGCCGACCGGGGCCCCGGCCCGTACTCGCGGGCGCCGCCGGTGGCCGCACGACCGCCCGGCGGCGCCGGGCGGCCCGCCACAGGCCCTTCTGCAGCAGCAGCGTCAGCGTCCCCGCGAGCACGATCCCGCCGAGGTTCTCCAGCAGCTGCCGCGCGGAACCGGACATCTGCGCGTAGTCGCTGTAGCTGAAGGCCACCGCCGCGTTGGCCGCGGCCGGCACCGTCGTCACCGAGATCGCGACACCGATCAGCGCCCCGGACTTCGCCGAGGTCAGGGACAGCGTCCCGGCGATGCCCGCGAGGAACGCCACCACGAACGACATCCAGTCGGGCTGCCAGACGAACGCCGTATTGGGCCGTTCCGCCTCGATCATCCCCGCGTCGAACAGCCCCAGAACGTCCAGCAGCCAGGCGAAACCGGCCGTGAGCACCATCGCCGCGGCGAAACCGCCGACCAGCGCGAGCAGCGAGCGCCACACCAGCTGCGGGGCGCGCTGCACCAGGGCCGTGGAGATCCCGGCCAGCGGGCCGAACTCGGGCCCCACCGCCATCGCCCCCACGATCAGGATCGCGTTGTCGAGCATCACACCGCAGGCGGCGAGCATCGTCGCGAGCGCGAGGAACGACACATAGGTGACGCTGAACGTCGACTCCTCGTGGGTCGCCTCCGTCAGCTCCTCCCACAGCACCGCGTCCGCGCCGTCGCCCGGTGCCTCCTGCTCCGCCCGGTCGGCGCGCTCGGAGAGCGTCAGGTCCATGTCCTCGACGGTGATCGAGCCGTACGTGTCGACGCCGAGCCCGCGCAACGCCCCGATCAGCTCGTCGCCCGCCTCCCGCGCCACGTCGCACATCACCACGTCACCCACCGGGTCACGGGCCACCGCGGCCATCACGACGAGGTGGGCGGTGCCGACGGTCCGCTCCAGCAGGGCCACCACCCCGTCCGTGCGGTCGGCGGGCACGATCAGGCGCAGATGCAGCACAACGGGCCTCCTCGGGGGGTGGGTCCCGGCCTCAGAGCTTGCGCAGGGACAGCCGCTGGACCTTGTGGTCGGGGCCCTTGCGGAGGACCAGAGTGGCACGGCCCCGGGTCGGCGCGACGTTCTCCACGAGGTTCGGCTTGTTGATGGTCCGCCACATCGTCGCCGCGTACTCCATCGCCTCCGCCTCGGAGACCTGGGTGTACTTACGGAAGTACGAGGACGGGTCCTGGAACGCCGTGGCGCGCAGCTTGCGGAAGCGGTTGAGGTACCAGGTCTCGATGTCCTCGGGCCGCGCGTCCACGTACACACTGAAGTCGAAGTAGTCGGCGAGCCCCACCCTGGTCCGGCCGTCCTTGCCGGGCAGTGCGGGCTGGAGCACGTTCAGCCCCTCGACGATGAGGATGTCCGGGCGCCGCACGGTGAGCCGTTCACCGGGCACGATGTCGTAGATCAGGTGGGAGTAGACGGGGGCCGTCACCTCGTCCTTGCCGGCCTTGATGTCGGCGACGAAACGGGTCAGGGCGCGCCGGTCGTAGGACTCCGGGAAACCCTTGCGCGACATCAGCCCACGGGTGTGGAGCTCCTTCATCGGCAGCAGGAACCCGTCCGTGGTCACCAGCTCCACCCGCGGGTGCTCGGGCCAGCGGGCCAGCAGTGCCTGGAGGATACGGGCGCTGGTGGACTTGCCGACCGCGACACTGCCCGCGACCCCTATGACGAACGGGGTACCGCGCTGCGCGCCGTGCCCGTTGCCCGCGTCCCCGAGGAAGGTGTTGAGGGCGCCGCGCAGCCCGGACGTGGCCTGCACGTACAGGTTGAGGAGCCGGGAGAGCGGCAGGTAGACGTCCCGCACCTCGTCGAGGTCGATGACGTCCCCGAGACCGCGCAGCCGTTCCACCTCCCCGGCGGTCAGCGGCAGCGGAGTCTTGTCGCGCAGGGCGCTCCACTCCGCTCGGGAGAGGTCGACGTACGGCGTCGCGGCGTGCTCGGCGCGTCGGTTCGTGCTCCGTGTCGGCGAAGTGATCACACGTTCATTGTTGCGGGAGTTTGAACGGAGTGGGGGGTGGGGCGGGGGGTGGGCTCGGTCACGTGGGGGGTTTCGCGGCTGCCCGTGTCACACGGTGCGACAGGCCGGTGGCGCCGTGCAGCCGGTCCGCCGGGTCTCGGGCGCGCACGGCACCCGGCCCTGAGCCGGCCCGGCGTGGTGTGACGGCGGGGTGAGCCGCGGCGCAGAAGGGCTCCGACCGCCGGATGCTCCGGGCCCGGGACGCGATGGACCGCGCGTACGCGCAACCGCTGGACGTCCCCGCCCTGGCCCGTATCGCCCATGTGGCCCCGCCGCGTTTCTCGCACACCTTCCGTGCCACGTTCGCGAGACGCCCCACCGCTGTCTGAACGCCGCCGGGGTCGAGCGCGCGATGTTCCCCACCGAGCGTGACTACGGAATCGACAGCGGCCTCCGCGACTGTTCGGCAACCGCCTCCGTCCCACCCCGTTGAACACCGTCTGGCGTCCGCTTCCGCCGCGCGATGGGTCCGAGTTGGGTCTGCGATGGGCCCGTGGTGGGTCCGCAGGCCCTTCGGATTGGGTCTCGTGCGTACATAACGTGACGTGCATAAGCGTCACGGCTGGATCGGGGGAGGCCGGACTTCTTCAGTAGTTGGTGAAGGGTTTCCCGTTGTCGGACTCACACGGCCTGGCTTTTCAGGCCGGCATCCCCACGCGACGCTGGGAGTTGCCGCGATCGATCGTCACGATGCGGGTGCTCCTGTACGTCATGTTCGGGCTCACGCTGCTTGGCGGCGTCGGTGTGCTGAACTCCCTGCTCGACCTGGGCAGTCACATCACGCCCACCCTCACTCTGGCGGCGGTGTACGCGCTCGCGCCGGGTATCGCCGCCGCCGTTCTGGTGCGGTTCCTGTGGACCGGCGGGAAAGCGGTCTGGGTCGGACTGATCGTGCTCCAGGTCTGGCTGTTGGCCGGCGGCATCGTCAACCTGTACGAGGGTTCGACGCGCGGCCTCAGCCAACTGCTGCTGCCGGGCGCGCTGCTGGCCCTGACCAGCGCGAGCGCTACCCGGTCCTGGTTCGAACTCCCCGCGGAGCAGCGGGCGGTGAGGCCGCGCTGGACGCGCGATCGGGTCCGCCGACTGGCGCTCCCCTCGATCCCGCACCTGATCACGTGGCGGCGTAACCGCGGTCAGACGTCGTTCGAGTACCTCGGTCTGATCTGCCTCGTCGTGGCCGTCATCGGCGCGCTCACGCTCGGCGGCGTAGGGGGCCAGATCACGGGCCGCCTCCAGGACGCGGTCTGCAGCCTCGGCGGCGGCGACTGCTCCGGTGACAACGTTGCCGGGGACGACGGCGGGTCGGGCGGTAACGCCTCCGGCGGTGGCAGTCGTGGCAGCGGTGGTGACTCGGGCGGCGACAGTGCCGGTGGCAGCGCGAGTGGTGGCAGTGGCGGTGACTCGGGCGGCAGCGCGGGCGGCGATTCCGGTAGCGACGGAGGGGTCGTCACCGGCGGCGACTCCGGTGGTGACGGCGACGACGACTCGGGTGGCGCCGGTGCCAGCGGCAGCGGCAGCGGCAGCGGCAGTGGTGGCAGTAGTGGTGGGAAGTCCGGTGGGAACAACTCCGGTGGTAGTGATTCCGGTGGTAGCAGTTCCGGTGGCGGCTCCAGTAGCGGTGGTAGTGACTCCGGTGGTGATGACTCCGATGGTGGGGTCAGTGCTGGGGGTGTTTCCGGTGGCAGTAGTGGTGGGAAGTCCGGTGGGAACAACTCCGGTGGTAGTGATTCCGGTGGTAGCAGTTCCAGTGGTGGCTCCAGCAGTAGTGGTGGTTCCAGCGGTAGTGGTGGTTCCAGCAGTGGTGGCAGTGACTCGGGTGGTAGCAGTTCCAGTGGTGGTTCCAGCGGTAGTGGTGGTTCCAGCAGTGGTGGCAGCGATTCCGGTGGTAGCAGTTCCAGTGGCGGCTCCAGCAGTAGTGGTGGTTCCAGCGGTAGTGGCGGTTCCAGCAGTGGTGGCAGTGACTCGGGTGGTAGCAGTTCCAGCGGTGGTTCCAGCAGCAGTGGCGGTGACTCCGGCAGCAGCAGCAGCGACGGTGGCAGCAGCGACGGTGGCAGTGACTCCGGCGGGAACAACTCCAGCAGTGGTGGCAGCAGCGGTGGCAGCTCCGGTGGAGGAACCTCCGGCGGGAGTTCCAGCGGGGGGCTGCTCAGTGGCGGTCTGCTCAGCGGCGGTTTGCTCACTGGCGGTCTGGTCAGTGGAGGCCTGGTCGGTGGCGGTTCGTCCGGTGGCAGTTCGTCCGGTGGCAGTAGTGGCGGAAAGTCCGGTGGGAACAACAACGGTGGCGCCTCCGGTGGTGATTCCGGTGGCGATGAAGGGGACTGCGAGGACGGCGGGTCCTCGTCCGGTGGTTCCTCGGCCTCGGGTGGTTCCTCGTCCGGTGGTCCGACGGTCTCCGGCGGTGGCTCGGCCATCGGTGGTGCCGGTCCCAAGCTCATCTCGCTCGTCTCGAACTGCAATGACGACGACGATGACGACGATGACGACGACGAGGACGAGTGCCGGGACAACTCCGCCGCCTTCCGCGGCGGAGTGACCACAGGCGGCGTCGGCCGCGAGCGGTACACGCTCGCCTCCGCAGGAGGCCCCGCCCGTGGGGTCAGGTTCGCCGCCGGCTCCGGGTCCCCCAATCCCATGGACCTGATCTCCGCCGTCACGGCGTCGTCCATCGCCGGTATCGACACGTTCCAGGACGTGGACGACAGGGTCAGTAACGCGCTCGGACTCACCGACGAGCCGAAGTCGCCGCCCGAGGACACACAGCCGGAGGACGAGCCGGACGACGACGCCCCGGACGGGGGAGACTGCCCCACCGGTCCCGACCCGATGGACGTGCTGAAGGACATCCCGGACTTCCGCCCCGGCGACAAGAAGGGCTGGGCGCACGAGGTCGAGGAGATCGCCAAGAAGAATCCCCTGACGAAGGACTTCACCGCCGACGACGCACTCATCGTCGCCGACTACACCGGCTCCTGGGCGGACGACGCGAACAGCTATCTCCGCGGCAATCCGATCTCCGGCAATCGCGGTAAGCAGGTCCCGGAGTTCATCAAGCGCATGGACCGTGCGCTGGATCATCTGCCGCCGGTCGACGGGACCTTCTACCGGGGCACGTTCATGCCGGACGACCTGCTGAAGCAGTTCGACAGCGGTGATCAGGTCGAGATGCCCGAATACCTCAGCACGTCGAGCGACCCGGCCAAGGCCGACCGTGCCGTCGAGGCTTCGGCGAACAAGGGCCGGACCGGCGGCGAGAGCGTCCTGATGGAAGTCACCACGGACAACGGCCGCAACATCGACGACCTGTCCCGCTACCGGGGCAAGGAGTCGGAGGTCCTCATCCCGCGCGGCGGCAAGTTCGAGAAGACGGGTGAGACGACGAAGATCATCGGAGGTAAGAAGTACAAGGTCATCCAGGTGAAGCAGGTGGGCTGAGCCGTCCCCTGTGCCGTGTACGTGTGTGGGGCCGTAGCCTGCGGCGCCGACGCCCACCCGGCTGTTTGTAAGGGTAAGCCGTGGAGATGGAGGTATGTACATGTGTTTATC
>NZ_JBHXUW010000059.1:0-33040 GCF_042672475.1 Streptomyces sp. NPDC127177 | reverse complement strand
TCTCTGTTTGTAACTAAATCAAGGTCAAGCTTTTTCTGGTGGGGGGTTGCTCCTGAGCCGTGGCGGTTGTGGGGTCCGCGTTCGACCCACCCACACGGCAATGTCCGGACAGGCCCGCGGGGGCTGAGGGCCGGCCCTCAGCCCCGGAACGGCCGGTACGTCAGCTGCTTCACGCGGCGCAGGAACGGCATTGACTCCACGTGCTCGACGCCGTCGAGCCGGCCCAGCCGCTCGCTCAGGTAGCGGTACAGGTGACGGGTGTCGCGGGTGATCACGACGGCCAGCAGGTTGGACGTGCCCGTGGTGGCGACCGCGTACGCGACCTCGCGGTCGGTGGCGAGCGCCTCGCCGACGGTGTGGAGGGCGCGGGGCGCGGCGGTGATGTACAGCATGCTCGCGTTGCGGAAACCGAAGCGGTCGGATTCGAACTCGACGTCGACGTACAGCGCGCCCGAGGCGACGAGCTGGACCAGGCGGCGTTTGACCGCCGATTCGGACCGGCCCGTCGCCTTCTGGAGCTCGGGGTACGTGGCCCGGCCGTTCTCCTCCAGCGCGGCGACCAGCGGCTCGTCCTCGGCGGTGATGACCGCCGGGCCGGGGTGGTCGGGGAGGGGTGCGGTGGCCATGGCGGCGGCCTCCTCCGGCGAGAGGGCGCCGCTCTTGTGGAGCCAGCCGGACGGGCCGCCGTAAAAGCGGTGCAGCAGTTGGTGCGCGCGGATGTCGACGATGTGCGGGGTGCGCGGCAGCTTGCCGAGCAGCAGGTCGTCGGCATCGCCCTGGCTGCGTACGTTGGCCGTGCACGTCACCTCCGTACCACCCGAGGTGAGACCGATCCATGAGGTGTCGGGGCGTTTGGCCAGGGCCTCGGCGATGGCCATCGCACCCTCGGGCGCGCATCGCACACGCAGCAGCCAGTGGTCGAGCGAGTCCTCGGCGGTCGCGCAGCGGACCCCGACAACCCGGAGCCCGCCCTCGGTCTGCAACCGGCGGAAGCGGCGTGCCACCGTCTGGTCGGAGACACCGAGCACGGTGGCGATACGGCTGAAAGGGGCCCGTGCGTCCAGCTCCAGTGCGTGCAGGATCCGGAGGTCCAGGATGTTGCCCGGTGAGTCGGATTCCGTCATCGAATGCCTCCTCTGTGTCGGATTCCCGCGCTCGTTGAATTCTGGCTGGGGATTTCGGCCGCGCCCATCCGATCGTACGGGAGTGGTCGCCGGCCACACCGAAGCCGTACAGGGAGAAAGACATGCGTAAGTGGGGGCCGCTCACCGCGGTCTGTCTGGGAACGTTCATGCTGCTGCTCGACGTCACCATCGTGATCGTGGCGCTGCCGGACATGGCACGGGCGCTGGGCGCGTCGCTCTCCGATCTCCAATGGGTCATTGACGGGTACGCGCTCGCGCTCGCCGCGCTGCTGCTCGGCATCGGTGCCGCCGCCGACCGTTTCGGGCGGCGCCGGGTCCATGTCGCGGGCGTCGTACTCTTCGCCGCCGCCTCACTGGCCTGCGGGCTGGCCTCGTCGCCGACGGCGCTGGTGGCCGCCCGCGGGGTCCAGGGGGTGGGCGCGGCCGCGATGTTCGCGACCACGCTGCCGCTGCTGGCCTCGGTGTACCGGGGCAAGGAGCGGTCCGTCGCGCTCGGGCTGTGGGGAGCGGTGAGCGGCGCCGCCGCGGCGGTCGGGCCCGTGGTCGGCGGGCTGCTGACCGAGGGGCCGGGATGGCGCTGGATCTTCTTCGTGAACCTGCCGGTCAGTGTGGGCGCGATCTGGCTGACCGCCAGGACCGTGCCGGAGTCGCGCGGTGCGCAGGGCCGCCGGATCGACTGGGCCGGGACCGTGGCCTTCGCGGTGTTCGCGGGGGCGATGACGTACGCGGTCGTGCGGGCGGGCAGCCAGGGGTGGACGTCCGCGAGCACGCTCGCCACGTTCGGGGTCGCCGCGCTCGCTCTGCTCGGCTTCGTGTTCGTCGAGCGGCGCGTCGAACACCCGTTGCTGGAGCTGTCGTTGTTCCGCACGCCCGGTTTCGTCGGGGTGATGGCCGGTGCGCTCGCGTTCAACGCGGCGGCCTTCGCCGTTCTGCCGTACACCTCGATCTGGCTGCAGACCGTGCTCGGACTCAGCCCCGTCCAGGGCGGTCTCGCCGTGCTGCCGCTGGCCGCGACGGCGTTCGTGGTGGCGGCGGTCGGCGGGCGGCTGCTGCACGGGGTGCAGCCGAGGCTGACCATCGGCATCGGGCTGGCGCTGATCGGGATCGGCACGCTCGGCCAGGCGGTGCTCGGCGCAGGCTCCTCGTGGCCCGCGCTGCTGCCGGGGCTGGTCGTCGCCGGTATCGGCACGGGCCTGGTCTCCCCGGCCATCGCGGGCGCCGCGCTCGCCTCCGTACCGCCTGAGCGGGCGGGCATGGCGGGCGGCGCGGTCAACACCTTCCGGCAGCTCGGATACGCCTTCGGGGTGGCCGTGTTCGGGACGGTGCTGACCTCGCGGATGGGCGAGACGCTGAGTGCGGGGCAGGCCCATGCACTCGCGGGCGGCGGCGCGCCGGGGCTGCGCGCGGCGGGGGTGCCCGAGCATGCGCTGCGGGCGGCGTTCGCCTCCGGGCTGAACACGGCGGCGGTGGTGGCCGGTGTGGTGGGGGTTGTCGCGGGTGTCGCGGTACTGGTGCTGGTCCGGGGCGAGCGGAAGGCGCCGGAGGCCGCGGGGAGCGGCGCGGTGGTGGAGGCCGTGCAGGCTGGCTGACGGGGCGCGGTGGTGGAGGCCGTGCGGGCTGGGTGACGGTGTGATGGTGGGGGCCGTGCGGGCTGGCTGACGGTGTGGTGGCGGGGGCCGTGCGTGCGGATCGGGTGACGGGGCGGTGCCGCCGAACGGCGGCGCCGCGTCCTCGATCGGCGGACGCGCCTGGTGTGCCGGCCCGTGCGGTCCGCCCGGTCCGCCTGGTCCGCCTGGTCCGCCCGGCCCGTCCGCCTCGACCCGTCCGCCTCGACCCGCCCGCAGGAGCGAGGGCGCGTCAGTTCTTCACCGGCTGCGTGTCCGTGCAGTTGGTGAACGGGACCCACGGGCGGTTGCCTGTCTCGTCCGGTTCGGTGGCGTACTGCGGATCGCCGGTGATGGTCTGGAGGGTTTCCTCGTGTTCCACCGACAGGCCGAACAGCTGGAAGCCGAAGCTCGCGGAGCCGGCCGACACGCCGATCCCGATGGCCATCGACGCGTCCCACCAGTTCTTGTTCACGTCGTAGTCGAGGTTGGTGAGCTTGGCGTTGTCGTGGATCAGTCGCTCCACCGGGCCGGCATCGGAGTCGAGCGGTCGTGAGGCATCGCGCGGCGACGGGATCGTGCCCTTGGCGGGCTGTGTTCCCCGGCCGCGCAGCCAGTTCTCGGCCGTCGTCCTCTTGTCGTCCGTGTCGAGGTCCAGCGAAGCGCTCTCCGTGTGGAGCCAGTTCTTCGAACTTCCCGAGCTGCCCTCGATGCCGAAGGTCAGGCCCGCGCCTCCTGCCGCCTCGACATCGGCACCGGCCTGGCTGGATACACCGCCCTGCTGACTGGTGGTCAGCTCCATCTTCTCGGGGTGGTGCGGCCGGTTCTCCTTCTTCTCCTTGTCGTACTTCTTGGCGTCGTAGGTGACGGACACCTGCTGCATGTGGTTGCCCTCGCCCCCGACGCCGACCTTGCCGGCCGCGTCCGCCCGCAGTTTGCCATCGACGGTCATGGTGTAGACGAACGTGATCTTGCCCGCGTCCTCACCCTTCTTCGAGCGCAGGACCATCACGTCGTTGTTCAGCGATCCCGAGATACCGAGGTTGGCAACGTTGTCATCCTCTTCCGAACCCTTGTGTGTATGCGACAGGCCGAAGTCCACGCCGCCCTCGGCCGTCGTGGAGGTCTTGCTCATGTCGACGTCCGGAGCCCGCGTCGGCTCCTTTGTGGGCTTGAGGGTGCTGACGGTCGCCGAGCACGCGATCTGCACCTCGGGGTCCGGGTTGCCCCCGCATTCGTCCTGCTTGGCCAGGGCCTTGGCGTACTTCTTGGCGTCCGCGACGTTCTGCTTCAGGTCCTCCTGGTGGGAGGCGCCCTTCTTGTGGCCGGTGAAGCGGTACTGGCTGCCGCCCTCGGTGGTCCAGTTGTAGCCGCCCTTGACGGAGGCCTCGCCTCCCCACTTGCCCAGTTTTCCGAGGCTCGCGCTGACTCCGGCCCGGACGCCGAACGACGCGCCCACATTGCGGGAGAGGGTGACGCTGCCGTCCGAATACTGTTCGATCACCACCTGCTCCGAGTTGGAGAGGGTCAGGAACAGGATCTGTATCCGCGTGGTGGTCTTCTTGTCGTCCGAGGACAGCAGGCAACTGTCCGGTTCGAACGGATCCTTGCCGCCCTTGCCGCCCTTGCCGCCCTTCCCGTCCCTGCCGCCCTTCCCGTCCTTCGGGGCCTCCGTGCTGCTCGTGGTGAGGGTGGGCTCGCCTTCACCGTCGCCCCGGCCGGTCGACGGGGAAGGGGAAGGTCCCTGCCCCTTGCCGGGCTTGGTGCAGTCACCGGCCTCTCCCACGCCGATGGTGGCGACCGCCTCGCAGAGGCGTCCGCTGACGGCGGTGCCGATGCCCGATGCGCGGTTGGCCGCCAGCATGGCCAGGATCAGCGCGACGACCACCGCGCCGATGCCCACGTACTCGACCGAGGTCTGGCCGCGCTCCTCGCCCCGGGGTCCGCGTGTGCTCGGCGGGCGCGGTATCGGGCCGTAACTCACCATGTCCTGCGCCGCCTTTCGGGGCTGCCTGGTCCGAAGCGTGCTGGTGCACCGACCTTACGAGCGGGTAACAACCGCGGTTAGGGTCCCCGGACCCATTTCGGCGCCTGGGCCCACCCGACGCCGTCCTCCCCGGCGCCTCCCGCACCTTCTGCGACCATGCGAAGAACGGTGTAAATCGCAATGAAAGGGACGCCATGTGCGGAATCGTGGGTTACGTCGGCGGGCAGTCGGCGCAGGACGTCGTCGTCGCGGGCCTCAAGCGTCTGGAGTACCGGGGCTACGACTCCGCAGGCATCGCCGTCCTCGCGGACGGCGGACTGGCCGCGGCGAAGAAGGCCGGGAAGCTCGTCAACCTGGAGAAGGTGCTGGTCGAGCGACCGCTGCCGGGCGGGAACGCCGGGATCGGCCACACCCGTTGGGCGACCCACGGCGGGCCCACCGACACCAACGCCCACCCGCACCTCGACAACGCCGGGCGCGTCGCCGTCGTCCACAACGGGATCATCGAGAACTTCGCCGCCCTGCGGTCCGAACTGACCGGGCGGGGCCACGAACTGGCCTCCGAGACCGACACCGAGGTCGTCGCCCACCTCCTCGCCGAGGCGTACTCGGGCGGCGCGGACCCGGCCGAGGCGATGCGCCAGGTGTGCAGGCTGCTCGAAGGGGCGTTCACGCTCGTCGCGGTGTTCGCCGACGCGCCCGACGTGGTGGTCGGGGCCCGGCGGAACTCGCCGCTCGTGGTGGGCGTGGGGGAGGGCGAGGCGTTCCTCGCGTCCGACGTCGCCGCGTTCATCGCACACACCCGGTCCGCGATCGAGCTGGGCCAGGACCAGGTGGTGGAGCTGCGCCGGGAGGGTGTGCTCGTCACCGGGTTCGACGGGCGGCCGGCCGAGGTCCGCCCGTACCACGTGGACTGGGACGCCTCCGCGGCCGAGAAGGGCGGCTACCCCTCCTTCATGCTCAAGGAGATCGCCGAGCAGCCGAAGGCGGTCACCGACACGCTCCTCGGCCGGATCGACCCGGAGGGGACGCTCCACCTGGACGAGGTGCGGATCACGCGGGCGGAGCTCCGCGAGGTCGACAAGGTGGTGATCGTCGCCTGCGGGACCGCGTTCCACGCCGGGATGATCGCCAAGTACGCCATCGAGCACTGGACCCGGATCCCGTGCGAGACCGAGCTGGCGAGCGAATTCCGCTACCGGGACCCGATCCTGGACCAGCGCACCCTCGTCGTCGCGATCTCGCAGTCCGGCGAGACGATGGACACGCTGATGGCGCTGCGGCACGCCCGTGAGCAGGGCGCGAAGGTCCTCGCGATCTGCAACACGAACGGCTCGACCATCCCCAGGGAGTCCGACGCCGTGCTCTACACGCACGCCGGGCCCGAGGTCGCCGTCGCCTCGACCAAGGCGTTCCTGACCCAGCTCGTCGCCTGCTACCTGGTGGCCCTGTACCTCGGCCAGATCCGCGGGACCAAGTGGGGCGACGAGATCCGCACCGTCATCCGTCAGCTCTCCGAGATCTCCGGTTCGGTCGAACGGGTCCTGGAGACGATGGAGCCGGTGCGCGCGCTGGCGCGTTCGCTGGCGGGCCACGACACCGTGCTCTTCCTCGGCCGGCACGTCGGCTACCCGGTCGCGCTGGAGGGCGCGTTGAAGCTCAAGGAACTCGCGTACATGCACGCCGAGGGGTTCGCCGCCGGTGAGCTCAAGCACGGTCCGATCGCCCTGATCGAGGAGGGCCTCCCGGTCGTCGTCGTGGTGCCGTCGCCGCGCGGGCGCTCGGTGCTGCACGGCAAGATCGTGTCGAACATCCAGGAGATCCGGGCCCGCGGCGCCCTCACCGTCGTCATCGCCGAGGAGGGCGACGAGGAGGTCGTCCCGTACGCCGATCACCTCATCCGGATTCCGGCAACGCCTACGCTGCTTCAGCCGCTGGTCGCCACCGTGCCGTTGCAGGTCTTCGCCTGCGAGCTGGCGACGGCCCGCGGCAACGAAGTGGACCAGCCGCGCAACCTGGCGAAGTCCGTCACCGTGGAGTGAACAGTGGGGATGCGTACGTGATCATCGGGGTCGGGATCGATGTGGCGGAGATCGAGCGGTTCGACGCGGCGCTGCGGCGCACGCCGCAGATGGCCGCGCGCCTCTTCCTGGAGCAGGAGCTGCTGCTGCCCGGCGGTGAGCGGCGCGGTATCGCCTCGCTGGCCGCCCGGTTCGCCGCCAAGGAAGCCCTCGCCAAGGCGCTCGGTGCCCCCGGCGGGCTGCTGTGGACGGACGCCGAGGTGTACGTCGAGGAGTCCGGACAGCCCCGGCTGCGGGTGAGCGGCACGGTCGCCGCACGCGCCGCCGAGCTGGGGGTCCGGCACTGGCACATCTCGCTGAGCCACGACGCCGGGGTGGCCTCGGCGGTGGTGATCGCCGAGGGCTGAGTCCCGGGCGTGGCCGCCGTTTCCTGCGTACGTTGGAGCCATGCGTACTGCGTACAGCGTCTCGACCGTACGGGCCGCCGAACAGGCCCTCATGGCACGGCTCCCGGAGGGTGCGCTGATGCAGCGCGCCGCCGCCGGACTCGCCGCCGCCTGTGCCGATGTGCTGCGCCGCGGCGGCCGCGTGTACGGGTCCCGGGTCGTCCTGCTCGTCGGCAGCGGCGACAACGGGGGCGACGCGCTGTACGCGGGTGCCCGGCTGGCCCGGCGCGGCGCGGGCGTGCTTGCCGTGCGGGTGTCGCCCGGCCGGGCCCACGAGGGCGGCAGCGCCGCCCTGCGCGCGGCCGGCGGACGGATCGTGGACGGCGATGACACGGCCCCGGACCCGCACCGGGACCGGCCGGGCCGCATCGGCCTCGTCGTCGACGGCGTCACCGGCATCGGCGGGCGCGGCGGACTGCGGCCCGAGGCGGCGGCGCTCGTGGCGCGGTACACGGCGCACGGGGCACCCGTCGTCGCCGTCGACCTGCCGAGCGGTGTCGAGGCCGACACCGGCGAGGTGCGCGGGGACGCCGTCCACGCGGACGCGACCGTCACCTTCGGGGCGTACAAGCCGGGGCTGCTCGTCGACCCGGCCGCCGCACTGGCGGGGGCGCTGCACCTCGTCGACATCGGGCTCGGCCCCGAACTGCCGGACGTGCCGGACCTGGAGGCGCTCCAGTACGCGGACGTGGCCGCGCTGCTGCCCGTGCCGGACGCCGAGAGCGACAAGTACCGGCGCGGGGTCGTCGGCATCGTCGCCGGGTCGGCGCGCTACCCGGGCGCGGCGGTGCTGGCCGTCTCCGGGGCGCTGCACGGCGGGGCCGGGGCCGTGCGGTACGTCGGTGCCGGGGCGGACGCGGTCATCGCACGCCATCCGGAGACGCTGGTCCACGCGGGCCCGCCGTCGAAAGCGGGGCGCGTGCAGGCCTGGGTCGTCGGGCCGGGGCTCGGCGACGGGACGGACGCCGTCGAAGCGGTCTCCGATGTGCTGGCCGCCGACGTCCCGGTGCTGGTCGACGCGGACGGCCTGCGGCTGCTGGACGCCGCCGTCGTACGGACGCGCACCTCGCCCACCGTCCTCACCCCGCACGCCGGGGAGGCCGCCGCGCTGCTCGGCGTCCCCCGCGAGGAGGTGGAGGCGGGGCGGCTCGACGCCGTACGCGAAATCGCCTCCCGGTTCCGTGCGACGGTCCTGCTCAAGGGGTCGACGACACTGATCGCCACCGACACCCCGCACACCCCCGTACGGGTCAACCCCACCGGCACGTCCTGGCTGGCCACCGCGGGCAGCGGCGACGTGCTGTCCGGGCTGGCCGGCTCGCTGCTCGCCGCCGGCCTCGCCCCGCGCGACGCCGCGTCGGCGGGCGCCTACCTCCACGGACTCGCGGCCCGGCACGCCTCCGACGGTTCCCCGGTCGCCGCACAGGACGTCGCGGAGGCGATCCGGGTGGCCTGGCGGGACGTACGGGCCTGAGTGATCCTGGGAGCGGCGAGAGGGGACTGCCCGTGAGCAGCAGCGATGACCTGCGCGTACGCCGGGTGTACGACCCGCAGGAGGACGGCGACGGCACCCGTGTGCTGGTCGACCGGCTCTGGCCGCGGGGCGTCGCCAAGGAGCGCGCCGCGATCGACAAGTGGCTCAAGGACGTCACCCCGTCGAAGGAGCTGCGCTCCTGGTACCACGAGGACCGCTCCGGTACCCGCTACGACGACTTCGTGGACCGCTACCGTGCCGAGCTGGCCGACCCGGTGCACAGCGCGGCCGTGGAGGAGCTGGTGCGGCTGGTCCGGGACGGCGGCCCGGTGACGTTGGTCACGGCGGTCAAGGACGTTCCGCACAGTCACGTACCGGTCCTCGTCGATCATCTGGAACACGAGCTGCACCACGGCTGACACCGCCCCGGACTCGCCCGGCGGGGACCGGTACCCGGGGGTGGTGCCGTACGGCTCTGAGACACTGGGCGCGATGAACGAGACAGCGTCCTTGAGAGCCCGTGCCGAGATCGACCTCGCCGCACTCCGCGCCAACGTGCGTGTTCTGCGTGCCCGGGCCGCCGGCGCGCACCTCATGGCCGTGGTCAAATCCGACGCCTACGGGCACGGTGCGGTGCCCTGTGCCCGTGCCGCGCTGGAGGCGGGCGCCACCTGGCTCGGCACCGCCACTCCGCAGGAGGCGCTGGCCCTGCGCGCGGCGGGGATCGGCGGCCGGGTGATGTGCTGGCTGTGGACGCCCGGCGGGCCCTGGCGCGAGGCGATCGAGGCCGATGTCGATGTGTCGGTGAGCGGCATGTGGGCGTTGCGCGAGGTCACCGCGGCCGCCGCCGGTGCGAGCCGCCCCGCCAGGGTCCAGCTCAAGGCCGACACCGGTCTCGGACGCAACGGCTGCCAGCCCGCCGACTGGCCCGCGCTCGTCGCCGCCGCCCGCACCGCCGAGGAGGCGGGCACCATCAGGATCACCGGCCTCTGGTCCCACTTCGCCTGTGCGGACGAGCCCGGCCACCCCTCCATCGCCGCCCAGCTGGACGTGTTCCGCGACATGGTGGCGCACGCCGAGAAGGCCGGCGTCGAGCCCGAGGTGCGGCACATCGCCAACTCCCCGGCGACGCTGACCGTCCCCGAGTCGCACTTCGACCTGGTGCGGACCGGGATCGCCATGTACGGGATCTCGCCCAGCCCGGAGCTCGGCACCCCGGCCGATTTCGGGCTGCGGCCCGTGATGACGCTCGCCGCCTCGGTGGCCCTGGTCAAACAGGTGCCGGCCGGTCACGGCGTCAGCTACGGCCACCACTACACGACGTCCCGGGAGACCACGCTCGGCCTGGTGCCGCTGGGGTACGCGGACGGCATCCCGCGTCATGCGTCGGGTCGCGGTCCGGTGCTGGTCGGGGGCGTGCGACGGACGGTCGCGGGCCGGGTGGCCATGGACCAGTTCGTCGTCGACCTCGAAGGGGACGCGGTCGAGGAGGGCAGCGACGCCGTGCTGTTCGGCCCGGGGGACCGGGGTGAGCCGAGCGCCGAGGACTGGGCGCGGGCGGCGGACACGATCGCGTACGAGATCGTCACCCGGATCGGTGCCCGGGTGCCACGCGTCTACCGTGACGAATCGGGATCGGAAGAGTCCGACCAGATCTGATCAAAGTCTGATCTGATCTGATCGGAGTGGCCCTGACCTGAAGGACACGACCCACGAGGAGCGCGGCACGGTGAGCGAGATCAGCGCGGGGGACGCGATGGCGACGGCCGCTTCGACGGTCGGCTGGCGCCGGGCGGGGGTCGCCGGAGCCGCCATAGGTGTGATCGCCGCGGGCGCGGCGGCCGGTGTCGCCGTCGAGCGGCTGACGGTCGGCCGCGGCATGCGGAAGCGGGCCAGGCTGGCGCTGGACGCCACGGGTCCGTACGGCTCGCTGCGCGGACTGCCGGGCCGGGCCGTGGCGGACGACGGAACCGAGCTGTACTACGAGATCGACGAGGTCGAGCCCGGCGGCGGTACCGGAACCGACGGTGCGTCCTCCGGCGCCGCCGCCGGTCCGCGCCGGCGGCGGCTCTTCGGACGCAAGGCCCCGGCCCCGGTCACGGTCGTCTTCAGCCACGGCTACTGCCTCGGACAGGACTCCTGGCACTTCCAGCGCGCCGCCCTGCGCGGCCTCGTGCGCACCGTCCACTGGGACCAGCGCAGCCACGGCCGCTCGGAGCGGGGCAGGGCCCAGGCGCAGGGGGTCCACGTCGGCATCGACCAGCTCGGCCGCGACCTCAAGGCCGTGATCGACGCGGCCGCGCCCGAGGGGCCGCTGGTGCTGGTGGGTCACTCCATGGGCGGCATGACGATCATGGCGCTGGCCGACCAGTACCCGGCCCTGATCCGCGACCGGGTCGCCGCCGTCGCCTTCGTCGGCACGTCGAGCGGGAAGCTCGGCGAGGTCAGCTTCGGGCTGCCGGTGGCGGGCGTGAACGCGGTGCGACGGGTGCTGCCCGGGGTGCTCAAGGCGCTCGGCTCGCAGGCGGAGCTGGTGGAGCGGGGCCGGCGGGCGACCGCGGATCTGTTCGCCGGACTCATCAAGCGCTACTCCTTCGGCTCACGTGATGTGGACCCGGCCGTCGAACGGTTCGCCGAACGGCTCATCGAGGCCACGCCGATCGATGTGGTCGCGGAGTTCTACCCGGCCTTCACCGAGCACGACAAGAGCGCCGCGCTGCCGCTGTTCCGCGATGTCCCGGTGCTGATCCTGGCGGGCGACAAGGACCTCGTGACGCCCAGCTCGCACAGCGAGGCGATCGCGGACGTGCTGCCCGACGCGGAGCTGGTCATCGTGCCGGACGCCGGGCACCTGGTGATGCTCGAACACCCCGAGTCGGTCACGGACCGGCTGGCGGACCTGTTGGTGAGGGCGGGAGCCGTGCCGGAATCCTCTAACGTTGGCGGGCATGGAAGCACCGCACAACAGCCCGGCGGCTGAGCCGGCCGAAGACGCCGCGCCGGGCACCGTCAGGGTGGACCTGGCCGTCGAGTCCCCCGAACAGATGCAGGCCCTGGGCCGCCGGATCGCCGGCGTGCTGCGCGCCGGCGACCTCATGATGCTCACCGGCGAGCTCGGTGCCGGAAAGACGACGCTGACCCGCGGCCTCGGCGAGGGGCTCGGGGTGCGCGGCGCCGTGACGTCCCCCACGTTCGTGATCGCCCGCGTCCACCCGTCGCTCGGCGACGGCCCGGCGCTGGTCCACGTCGACGCGTACCGCCTGGGCGGCGGGCTCGACGAGATGGAGGACCTGGACCTCGATGTGTCGCTGCCGGATTCGGTGGTCGTCGTCGAGTGGGGCGACGGCAAGGTCGAGGAACTGGCGGACGACCGCCTCCAGGTGCTCATCGACCGCGCGGTCGGCGACACGGACGACGAGCGCCGCGCGGTGACGCTGGTGGGCGTCGGCGCGCGCTGGTCGGGGCTGCGGAACGAGCCGTGGGCACCGTGGGCGGTGGACGGCGCCTGAGGCGGACCGGACCGCCGCTCGCTTTCCGACACGGTGTCGGCAAATTGTTGCGCGGGGCGGGGCGGGCGTGGTGACATGGAGGGCGAGAGCAGGTTAGGTCTGCCTAACCGTGCCTTCCACCGGAGCCCCAGGAGGCGTCCATGCCGACATCCGAGAGTGAAGTGCGGCCGCCGCGGGCGGTATCGATGAGCGAGCTGCTGGCGGCGGGAGTGGCGGCGAACGCGGTGTCCACCCCGCCGGACGAGGAGCGCCCCGGGGCGGAGGCCCGCCCCCCGAACCCGTCGGTCGCGTCCGGCGGTCCCGGCCAGTCCGGCGCCTGAGCAGGCAAGTCCGGGCACGGCGTCGCCCGGTGCCGAAGATTTCTACGATCGCCGGACGGGCTCGATGCCGCCGGATCGGCCTGAGGTCACCCGGACTCGCCGGATCGGCCTGAGGCGGCCGGGGCGGGCTGGACGTGCCGGGGCTGACGGGACTACGGGGTCACGACGACCTTCACGCCCACCGTGGCGAACGTCCACAGCGCGTTGCCGTCCGCCCGCGACATCCGTACCCCGCCCGCCTTCAGCGTCGGGTCCGGGCTCTCCATCGAACCGTCCTGCGCGGCGCTGAAGCCGATGGCCACGTCGTCCGTCGTCGCGAACCGCACCACGTGCTCGATCGGCACTCCGTCGGACCCGGTGACGGTGCCGGAGCGCGAGGTGACCTGGTACGTCCCCGGCAGCGCCCGCACCGCGCTCGGCATGACCACGAACGTCCGCGTCGACTTGCCCTTCGCGTCGACCAGCCACACCCGCCGGTCGCCCAGCGCGTACACCACCCGCGCACCCTTGCCGGAGGAGGCGGGGACCGCGAGTGGGTCCTTCTTGGCCTTGGGCTCGGTGTGGCCGGCCGTGGCGGGCGAGCTGCTGGACGTCTTCGGCCGGGGGGCCAGCGTGTCGGGGGCGTTCGCCGACGCCTGGTAGGCCAGGAAGCCGACCGCCGCGACGGCCGCCGCGGTGAGCGCGGCCACGATTCCCGAGCTGCCCCTTGCCACCGTCCGAGCCTCTTTCGCCGTTGGTTGTCGTACAAGCGTTTACACGTACTCCGCGTATACCCGGTGACGGTAGCAGCCGGTGACCCCCGGTGCCGGGACGCCGTACGGGGCGCGATGACCCCCTCGGCGGAGCCGTAGGCTGTTTGCGTGCTCTTGCTCGCTGTGGATACCGCCACCCCCGCCGTCACCGTCGCGCTGCACGACGGGACCCGTGTCGTCGCCGAGTCCGGTCAGGTCGACGCCCGTAGGCACGGGGAACTCCTGCTCCCCGCCGTCGACCGCGTACTCGTCGAGGCCGGGGTGAAACTCGACGCCGTGACCGACGTGGTCGTCGGCGTCGGCCCCGGCCCGTACACCGGACTGCGGGTCGGCCTGGTGACGGCCGCGACCTTCGGTTCCGTGCTGTCCGTGCCCGTGCACGGGCTGTGCACCCTGGACGGTCTCGCGTACGCCGCCGGGCAGGCCGGTCTGGAGGGTCCCTTCGCCGTCGCGACGGACGCCCGCCGCAAGGAGGTCTACTGGGCGCGGTACGAGGACCCCCGCACCCGTACCGGTGAACCCGCCGTCGACCGCCCCGCCGACATCGCGGAGCAGCTCGCCGGCCTCCCCGTGGTCGGTGCGGGCGCGGTGCTCTACCCCGACGCCTTCCCGGACCCGCGCGGACCCGAGCACGTCGCGGCCGGTGCCCTGGCCGCCCTCGCCGCCGAGCGCCTCGCCGCGGGCACCGACATGCTGCCGCCGCAGCCGCTCTACCTCCGCAGGCCCGACGCGCAGGTCCCGAAGAACTACAAGGTGGTCACGCCGAAGTGACCGCCGCGACCGCAGTACTGCGCGAGATGCGCTGGTGGGACATCGACCCGGTGCTCGAACTCGAACGCCGGATGTTCCCGGAGGACGCCTGGTCACCCGGCATGTTCTGGTCCGAGCTCGCGTACGCCAGGGGCCCGCAGGCGACCCGCCGCTACGTGGTCGCCGAGGACCCGGTCACCGGCCGGATCGTCGGCTACGCGGGGCTGGCCGCGGCCGGTGACCTCGCCGACGTGCAGACGATCGCCGTCTCCCGTGACCACTGGGGCGGCGGCCTCGGCTCCGAGCTCCTCACCGATCTGCTGAAGCACGCCACGGCCTTCGAGTGCGCCGAGGTGCTGCTGGAGGTCCGGGTCGACAACACCCGGGCACAGAAGCTGTACGAACGCTTCGGCTTCGAACCCATCGGCTTCCGACGCGGCTACTACCAGCCGGGCAACATCGACGCACTCGTCATGCGCCTCCACGTACACGAAGACGTACCGGGGCACGTACAGGAAACAGAGATCTGACTGATGGCTGACGAACCGCTCGTACTCGGCATCGAGACCTCCTGCGACGAGACCGGCGTCGGTATCGTCCGCGGGACGACGCTGCTCGCCGACGCCGTGGCCTCCAGCGTCGACACGCACGCCCGCTTCGGCGGCGTCGTTCCGGAGATCGCCTCCCGCGCGCATCTGGAGGCGATGGTCCCCACCATCGAGCGCGCCCTGAAGGAGGCCGGGGTCGGCGGACGCGACCTCGACGGCATCTCCGTCACCGCGGGCCCCGGACTCGCGGGCGCCCTGCTCGTCGGTGTCTCGGCGGCGAAGGCGTACGCGTACGCGCTGAACAAGCCGCTGTACGGGGTGAACCACCTGGCCTCGCACATCTGCGTCGACCAGCTGGAGCACGGCCCGCTGCCCGAGCCGACGATGGCGCTGCTGGTCAGCGGCGGGCACTCCTCGCTGCTGCTGGCGCCGGACATCACCGCCGACGTACGGCCGCTCGGCGCGACCATCGACGACGCGGCCGGCGAGGCGTTCGACAAGATCGCCCGGGTGCTGAACCTCGGTTTCCCCGGCGGCCCGGTCATCGACCGTCTCGCCAAGGAGGGCGACCCGAAGGCGATCGCGTTCCCGCGCGGACTGAGCGGCTCCCGCGACCCCGCGTACGACTTCTCCTTCTCCGGGCTGAAGACCTCCGTCGCCCGCTGGATCGAGGCGAAGCGTGCCGCGGGCGAGGAGGTGCCGGTGCGGGACGTGGCGGCTTCCTTCCAGGAGGCCGTGGTGGACGTGCTCACCCGCAAGGCCGTCCGTGCCTGCAAGGACGAGGGCGTCGACCACCTGATGATCGGTGGCGGTGTCGCGGCCAACTCGCGGCTGCGGGCCCTCGCCCAGGAGCGCTGCGAACGGGCCGGGATCCGGCTGCGGGTGCCGAGGCCGGGGCTGTGCACCGACAACGGGGCGATGGTCGCGGCGCTGGGCGCGGAGATGGTGGCCCGCAACCGGCCCTCCTCCGACCTGGAGCTGTCGGCCGACTCGTCACTGCCGGTGACCGAGCCCCACGTACCCGGCGCTCCCGGCCACGATCACGCGCACGCGCACTCGCACTCGCACTCGCACGACCATGTGCACGAGGTCAGCAAGGACAACCTGTACTCATGAGCGCCACGACCGTCGCACTGATGTGGGAGGCCCGCGCCACCGAGGGGCGGGGCGCGGAACTGCTGGAGTGGGCGCGCGCCCGCGCGGGCGAGCTGGCGCGGCCGCCGCTGCGCAGCGAGTTGCTGCGCGCCCCGCAGGACCGGGTGCTGGTCATCACCTGGTGGGAGGGCGCCTACGGCGACGAGCTGCCGGAGCTGCCCGAACCGGAGGCGGAGGCCGTCACCCGGCCGGTGCACCGCTGGCGCTTCGAGTCCCTCGGGACAGCAGACCGGTGACGATCGCGTCGAGTTCGTCCACCACCTCGTAGTCGGCCGCGTACGCCCGCCAGTCGTCCTTGACCGCGGTGAGGCGGGGCAGCTCCGCCGCGTCATCCTCCGTGATCATTTCGGGGAAGTACCGCTTGGACGGCGGGTGTTCGGCGCGGTGGGCGGCGGCCCTGCGGAAGACCAGGTCGCCGTAGACGTAACTCCAGATGGTCCGGTAGGCGCGTACCGCCTGCTCGGGGGAGAGGCCGCAGGCGAGCGCGCAGTCGATGATCTCCTCGACCATCCACAGTGCGTTGCGGTCGGTGAGCTCGCCCAGCGCCAGGACGTCGAGCACCCAGGGCAGCTGCGCCAGGATGCCGTGCATGTGCGCCGCAACGGCGGTCAGCCGCTCGCGCGGATCGGCGGGCAGCTCCGGGCGCGGGAAGGCGGCCGCCGTCCCGGACAGGGTGAGCATCAGCAGCTCGTCCTTGTCCTGGACGTAGTGGTAGAGCGCCATCGGGGTGGAGCCGAGCTCCTTGGCCACCCGTCGCATGCTCAGGGCGCCCAGGCCCTCCTCCTCGATGATGCGGCGCGCCGTGGCGACCATGGCGTCCGGATCGAGCCTGCGCGGACGCCCCACGGACCGCTTCGCCCCCGGCGGCTTCTTCTCTGTCCCTGACACCCGGACATTGTCCCCCCTCGCGCCCGGCCGCGATCCGGGCAGGCTCTTCCGCGAATAATTTCTATACGCGTATAGTAATGGGCGTCCGAGTGACCACGAGGGAAGGGGAGGACCGTGAACGACCAATCACGGCAGATGCGTTGGCTGCTGCTGGTAGCTCTCACCGTGCAGTTCATGGTGGCGTTGGACATGTCGGTGGTGAACGTCGCGCTGCCCGATATGCGTACCGGTCTCGGCTTCACGGCCGAAGGCCTCCTCTGGGTGGTGAACGCCTACGCGCTCGCGTTCGGCGGGCTGCTGATGCTCGGCGGACGCCTCTCCGACCTGCTCGGCAGCCGGCCGGTGCTCACGGCCGGACTGGTGCTGTTCGGCGTGGCGAGCCTGGCCGGCGGATTCGCCCGGTCGCCGGGCGCGCTGATCGCCGCACGGGCGGTGCAGGGCGTGGGCGCCGCGGCCCTCGCCCCGGTGGCCTTCGCGCTGATCGCCATCGCCTTCCCGGCCGGGCCCGCGCGCTCCCGTGCCCTGGGGCTCTGGGGCATGGCGGGCGCGGCGGGCGGCGCGGTGGGGGTGCTGGCGGGCGGGCTGCTGACGGACGTGGCGGGCTGGCGGGCGGTGATGCTCGTCAACGTGCCGATCGTGGCCCTCGCCCTGGTCGCCTCGCTGCGCACCGGACCGGTCGCCGGCCCGGTCAGGACCGGCGCCCGCCTGGACGTGGCCGGTGCGCTGCTGGCCACCGGTGGCACGACGCTGCTGGTCCTCGGCCTGGTGGGCACCTCGAACCATCCCTGGGGATCGGCCAGGACGCTCGCCGTGCTCGGGGGCGCTGCCCTGCTGCTGGCCGCCTTCGTCGCCGTCGAGCTGCGGACCGCGTCGCCGCTGCTGCGGCCCGGACTGCTGCGGGGGCGGCCGGTGCTCACGGCGAACCTGTTCTGCCTGCTGCTCAGCTCGGGCCAGTTCGCCGCCTTCTACTTCGTCTCGCTCTGTCTCCAGCAGGTGTTCGGCTACGGGCCGACAGCGGCCGGGGCCGCCTTCCTGCCGTTCTGCGCGGGCGTCGTCGCCGGATCGGTGATCGCCACCCGAACGGTCGCGAGGCTCGGCACCCGGCGGCTGCTGGCGACCGGCGGTGCCCTGGCCGCGCTCGGCATCGCCGGCTTCGCGGCCACCGCGCGGACGGACGGCACCTTCCTCGTCTCCATCCTCGGCCCGTCCCTGGTCGCCTCCGTCGGCATCGGCATGTGCTTCGTTCCGCTCGGCACGGCGGCCACGACCGATGTCACGCCCGGGGAGACCGGCATGGCCTCCGGGCTGTTGAACAGTGCCCGGCAGGTGGGCGGCTCGCTCGGACTCGCGGTCCTGGTGACGGTCGCCGCGCAGGTCACCGGGGAGGGCGCGGGCCGGGGCGAGCTGGTCCGGGGCTATGCGGCGGCCTTCTGGGTCGCCGCCGGACTGCTCGCACTGGCGTCCCTGGCGGCCCTGGTCCTGCTTCCGGGTGACCGTGACCGGGGGAGCGCGACGGAAACCGCTCCGGTGGCCGATCCGGAGAATCCTCCGAAGAATTCCGCAGGAGGTGTCGATCCGGCCGTGGCCCCCTCGACGCGGACCGGCAGCTGATCCGCTTCGACACGGGAAGACCGTGCTGCTGGACCGGGTCGGCCGATGAGTTCCGGCCATGCGAGCGGTCTACCTTGCATGACCATCCGGCACCACCGTGCGAGGAGAAGACCATGCAGAAGGTGACCACGTTCCTGTGGTTCGACAACAACCGGGCCGAAGAGGCCGCGGACTACTACATCTCGGTCATCGGCGGTGATTCGCGCGTCGTGGACGTGACCCGTTGGACCGCGGCGTCACCGGGCGAGGACGGCGCCGTGATGACCGTACGGTTCCGGCTGGAGGGCGCCGAGTACATCGCCTTCAACGGCGGCCCGGAGTTCCCCTTCAACGAGGCCGTCTCGCTCTCCGTCGAATGCGCCTCGCAGGAGGAGGCGGACACCCTGTGGGACAAGCTCACCGCGGACGGCGGACAGGAGAGCCAGTGCGGCTGGCTCAAGGACAAGTTCGGCGTCTCCTGGCAGATCATCCCGCCCGGCCTCGGTGAGGCGCTGACCGACCCGGACCAGGACAAGGCGGCCCGCGCCATGAAGGCGATGCTCGGCATGAAGCGGCTCGACGTCGAGGCCCTGCGCAACGCCTGAGCACCGCCCCCGGCGGACGGCGGCGGAAGGCCGTGCCGCCGCCGAGGGGCTCGGTAGGGTCTGGCCCATGCCCCGCCGCTCAGCGCTGCCCCCGCCCCCACCGCCCGTGGAGATACGCACCTGGCCCGACCGGGGAGCCCTGCTCGCCGACCGGGCCGTCGTGCTCGGCGCGTTGGTGAGGGCGCACCTGGGGCCGGCCCGGCTCGGCCTGCTGTGGCTCTGGGGTGCGCTCGGCGCACTGGGCTGGTCGCTGGTGGGCACGGCGTTCATCACCTTCGAGGAGCCGGGTGACGTCTTCGGCGTCCTCTTCGGCGTGGTCTTCCTCTGCACGGGAGCGGTGTGCCTGGTGCCGGCGGTCGTCTTCGTCGTCGTCGGGCTGCGCCGCGACCGCGAGGTCCGCCGACTGCTGCTGCAGTGGGGCGGGTTGGACCGTGACCCGGCCGGCGACAGCGCGCTCCGGCTGCCCGGCACCAGCCTGGTCTGGCTGCTGTCCTCCTTCCTGCTGTGCGCGGTCGGGCTGTACGCGTGCGTCGCCGTTCCGGCCGAAGCCGTTCCGGGCGACGACACCTACGGCCTGGTGGCCCTCGGGATGGGCCTCGGGTTCGTCCTCTGGCTCATCGGGCTGATCGGCGTCACCAAGGCGTTCCTGCACCGGCGTTGGGTGCTCCGGGTGCTGGCCGGCCCGGTCGTGCCGGCGCCCCTGACTTCCTTCGGCGGCGGGTCGCACCGCTGACTCCGGCTCTATCCTTGGCGCGTACACGAAGAGTCAGGGGGAGGACGTCTCATGGAGTGGTACTGGTGGTTGCTCATCGTCTTCTGGATGGGCGGATTCGGCTGGGTGGCCGACAACGTCCGTACGGCGCTGCGTAACCGGCACACCCGCCAGCTGGAACGGCTGGAGGCCGGCAAGCAGGAGCGGCTGGCCGTGCAGGCGGCGAACAAGCCGCCGGAGCCGGTCTGCGGCTGCACGCACCACCTCGCCAAGCACGACAAGCACGGCAAGTGCCATGAGCTGGTCGAGGTGCCGACCGCCTGGGACGAACACAAGAAGCCGGTGCGCTTCGAGTCCGGGCAGTGCAACTGCCAGCAGTACGTGGGTCCGCAGCCGCTCTCGCAGGTGTACGCGGACGACCTGACCGACCTCGCCTAGGGCGTTTTCTCCGTACGGGCGCCGCCGCTACCGGTGGCCGGCCTCCGGGCCGGTCACGGGGTGGCCGACCAGCATCGTCGGGGCGTCCGCCACCCGGGTCAGGAAGACGGTGGCCGCGTTCGGGCCCTGGAGCTTCATCTTCCTGCGCAGTTCCTCAGGTTCGACCGGGGAGCCGCGCTTCTTGACCGTCAGGACGCCGACCTTCCGCTCCCGCAGCAGCGCCTTCAGCCGCTTCACGTTGAACGGCAGCCGATCGGTGATCTCGTACCCGGCGGTGTACGGGGAGTCGTACAGCTCGTCGCTCGTGACGTACGCGATCATCGGGTCGATCAGCCGGCCCTCGCACCGCCGCACGATGTCGGCGACCAGATGGGCCCGGATGACCGCGCCGTCCGGCTCGTAGAGATAGCGGCCGACCGGCCCGACCGGCGGGGCGGGCGGCACGGCCGGGGCTGACAGGGTGGCCCCGGACGGGAGCAGGGTCGCGCGGTAGGTGCCGGGCTCGAAGCCCTCGCCGAACCAGAGCACCGCCTCCTTCACATCGCCGCCGTCCGAGATCCACTCGGCCTCCGCCTGCGGGCCGATCGCCTCGTGCGGGACGCCCGGGGCGATCTTCAGTGCCGCCATCGGCGCCGTCAGCGCGGCGGCGGTCGCCCAGGACAGCGGCGGTGAATAGGCCTCCGGGTCGAAGATCCGGCCGCGGCCGCCGCGACGGGCCGGGTCGACGAACACCGCGTCGTAGGGCGAGGTGTCGATCTCCGTGACGTCGGCGCACCGCACCTCGATCAGCGCGTCCAGGCCGAGCGCCGCGGCGTTGGCCCTGGCCACCTCGGCGGTCAGCGGATCGCGGTCCACGGCGAGGACGGAGATCCCGGCCCGGGCCAGCGCGATGGCGTCGCCGCCGATCCCGCAGCAGAGGTCGGCGACGCTGCGCACCCCGGCGCCGGCGAACCGTCCGGCGCGGTGGGCGGCCACCGAGGTACGGGTCGCCTGCTCCACCCCGTTCGGTGTGAAGAACATCCGGTGCGCGTCCTGCGCCCCGAACTTCGCCACCGCCCGCTGCCTGAGCCGGGCCTGCCCGAGCGCCGCCGAGACGAGGGCGGCCGGGTGACTGCGGCGCAGCCGGGTGGCGGTGGCGAGTTCCGTGGCCGGGTCGTACGACCGCAGCCCGGCCAGCAGCTCGGCACCCTCCGGGGTGCGCAGGGCCAGGAAGCCGGCGGGGTCGGGGGCGCCGGACGTACCGGTCGGGGCTTGAGCGTTCACCCGACCCATTGTGAGCCAGCCGGGGGACCGTGCGGGTCCGGTGGCGGTGTCGGGCCGGGAGCCCGATCCCGGACTGGCAGGATGCGGCGCCATGCAGCTTGTACGACAAAAGGAAGAATTCATCATGAAGAGGCGCAGACCCGGACAGGCGGAGCAGGGGCAGGGCGGGACGGGGCGCGGCCGGGGATACCTGCGCCGGCGCCCCGGTTACGCGGTCCTGGCCGCGCTCCTGGTCGCGGCCGTCGGCTCCGGCTGTGCGGCCGGGACCGACAGCCGTACCGACGTGGGAGCCGGACAGGGGGCCAAGGCGCTCGCCGGTCAGGCCGGCCCGGCCGGGAACGCGGGCGCCGCCGGCACCCGTGCCGCCCAGGCCGAGAAGGCGCGGCTCGCCCAGGCGGCACGCGCGGTCGCCGCCAAGAAGTGGGGTCTGTCCAGCACGCCGCTGGCCGCACCCGTGCCGCCCGCCGTGAAGCCGCACATCACCACCCGCAAGGGCTTCGAGGTCGAGGGCGGTGACGATTCGCTGCCGCCGGTCTTCACCACCGTCCCGACCAAGGAGAAGATCGTCTTCCTGACGATGGACGACGGGGACGACAAGGACCCCGAGCTGCTGCGGATGATGTCGGACCTCAACATCCCGTACAGCGCCTTCCTCAGCGACTACCTGGTGCGCGACGACTACGGGTACTTCAAGGACGCGCAGTCCCGCGGGGTCACCCTCAACAACCACACGCTCAACCACCGCTACATGCCGGGTCTCTCCCACGACGAGCAGAAGGCGGAGATCTGCGACCAGCAGGACATCATCGAGAAGCAGTACGGCGAGCGCCCCCGGCTCTTCCGCCCGCCGTACGGCAACTACAACGGTGACACCCTCAGGATCGCCAAGTCGTGCGGCATCACCGCCGTACCCCTGTGGTCGGAGGAGGCGTTCCCCGACCACATGGAGTGGCGGGAGGAGGACCAGGACCTGCACCCCGGCGACATCATCCTCACGCACTTCCGGGGCAAGAAGGAATGGAAGGGCAGCATGCCCGACCTGATCCGGTCCGTCATGAAGGTCATCACGGACAAGGGATACGCCGTGGCCCGGCTGGAGGACTACGTATGAGAGGGGCGCACCGGCTGCTGGCCGGGGTGCTGGCCGCCGGTGCGCTCCTGACCGCCACCGGCTGCGCGCAGTCGGTGGACCCGATCGAACGGCTGGGCCGCAAGGCGGCCCAGCGGGTGAACCGCCCGCCGAGTGCGCCGTCCCCGCGCACCGCGGCGGTGCGCGGGGGCCACGGGGCGCCGGGGGCGAAGGTCGTCGTGTCCTGCGGCCGTTCACCCGGGTCCGGGTACCCCCGGCAGTCCGCCGATGACGTCCGGAACGGTCCGGACGAACGGATCGTTCTCCTTGAGGACGGCTCGTTCCGGGCCGGTCGGACGCTTCACACGGTGCGGCGGCAACGCCACGAGGGGCGTGAATTGGCACTCCGCTTGACCGAGTGCTAATCGCGGTCATAGTCTCAGTGCTGGCACTCCCCACTGGAGAGTGCCAGCAGTACTGATGCGACCGGCAGGTCCGGCACCCGCGACGACGGGCCCACCTGGTCGCTACCCAAAGACTGTTAACCCCGTGAGATCTCCGAAGGGGGAGACCGGATCGTGTCGACCGCCAGCTCCAAGGTTGCGATCAAGCCGCTCGAGGACCGCATTGTGGTCCAGCCGCTCGACGCCGAGCAGACCACGGCCTCCGGCCTGGTCATTCCGGACACTGCCAAGGAGAAGCCCCAGGAGGGCGTCGTCCTGGCCGTGGGCCCGGGCCGCTTCGAGAACGGCGAGCGCCTTCCGCTCGACGTCAAGACCGGCGATGTCGTGCTGTACAGCAAGTACGGCGGCACCGAGGTGAAGTACAACGGCGAGGAGTACCTCGTTCTCTCGGCTCGCGACGTGCTCGCGATCATCGAGAAGTAATTCACCCAACGCTTGCTTCTGTTCTGCGCCCCTGGCCCCCTGCGAAATAACTAGCCGGGCGGCGAGGGGCGCAGTTCTTGTTTTGAGAGGACAGTTCAGCTCCATGGCGAAGATCCTGAAGTTCGACGAGGACGCCCGTCGCGCCCTCGAGCGCGGCGTCAACAAGCTTGCCGACACGGTGAAGGTGACGATCGGTCCCAAGGGCCGCAACGTCGTCATCGACAAGAAGTTCGGTGCGCCCACCATCACCAACGACGGTGTCACCATCGCGCGCGAGGTCGAGCTGGACGACCCGTACGAGAACCTCGGTGCGCAGCTGGTGAAGGAGGTGGCGACCAAGACCAACGACGTGGCGGGTGACGGTACGACCACCGCCACCGTTCTCGCCCAGGCACTCGTCCGCGAGGGCCTGCGCAACGTGGCCGCGGGTGCGTCCCCGGCCGCCCTGAAGAAGGGCATCGACGCCGCGGTCAAGGCCGTGTCCGAGGAGCTCCTCGCGACGGCCCGCCCGATCGACGACAAGTCCGACATCGCCGCCGTGGCCGCGCTCTCCGCGCAGGACAGCCAGGTCGGCGACCTCATCGCGGACGCGATGGACAAGGTCGGCAAGGACGGTGTCATCACCGTCGAGGAGTCCAACACCTTCGGTCTGGACCTCGAGTTCACCGAGGGCATGGCCTTCGACAAGGGTTACCTGTCCCCGTACATGGTGACCGACCAGGAGCGTATGGAGGCCGTCCTCGACGACCCGTACATCCTGATCCACCAGGGCAAGATCGGCTCGATCCAGGAGCTGCTGCCGCTCCTGGAGAAGGTCATCCAGGCCGGTGCCTCCAAGCCGCTGCTGATCATCGCCGAGGACGTCGAGGGCGAGGCCCTGTCGACCCTGGTCGTCAACAAGATCCGTGGCACCTTCAACGCCGTCGCGGTGAAGGCCCCCGGCTTCGGTGACCGCCGCAAGGCCATGCTCGGCGACATCGCCACCCTCACCGGTGCGACCGTCATCGCCGAGGAGGTCGGCCTCAAGCTCGACCAGGCCGGTCTGGACGTGCTGGGCACCGCCCGTCGCGTGACCGTCTCCAAGGACGACACCACCATCGTCGACGGTGGCGGCAAGTCCGACGAGGTCGCCGGCCGCGTCAACCAGATCAAGGCCGAGATCGAGTCCACGGACTCCGACTGGGACCGCGAGAAGCTCCAGGAGCGCCTGGCGAAGCTGGCCGGCGGGGTCTGCGTGATCCGCGTCGGTGCGGCCACCGAGGTCGAGCTCAAGGAGAAGAAGCACCGTCTGGAGGACGCCATCTCCGCGACCCGCGCCGCGGTCGAGGAGGGCATCGTCTCCGGTGGTGGCTCCGCTCTGGTCCACGCCGTCAAGGTCCTCGAGGGCAACCTCGGCAAGACCGGCGACGAGGCCACCGGTGTCGCGGTCGTGCGCCGCGCCGCGGTCGAGCCGCTGCGCTGGATCGCCGAGAACGCGGGCCTCGAGGGCTACGTCATCACCTCGAAGGTCTCCGAGCTCGACAAGGGCCAGGGCTTCAACGCCGCGACCGGCGAGTACGGCGACCTGGTGAAGGCCGGCGTCATCGACCCGGTCAAGGTCACCCGCTCCGCGCTGGAGAACGCCGCGTCCATCGCGTCGCTGCTGCTCACGACCGAGACGCTGGTCGTCGAGAAGCCGGCCGAGGAAGAGCCGGAGGCCGGTCACGGTCACGGCCACTCGCACTAGCGTGTAGCTCCCCGCACAAGCGGCGGGCCCGGCACCCCTCGGGGGGTGCCGGGCCTTTTGCGTACCCGCCCCCATCCGGTCCGCTCAGCGTTGCGCGCCCTCGCGGCCATCCGGCCCGCCCCGCGTGCCTGTTTCTCCGTGGCCGTCCTGCCCCCGCCCCGCCCATGAGGTTCGCCGGCCGAATCAAGCCCCTCCGGCGATTGAGGCGCGGGGGTTCGGGGGCAGCGCCCCCGAAGGCCCCGCCCCGGACCCCCGCGCCTCACGCCACCCGCGAGGACGAACCCGTACGCCTCGGACTCGCGTGGACGGTCACCTGACGCTTCCGGCGGCCGGCCCCGCCGTCACTGAGGTCCGTACTTGCGGCCCGTCCTGGAGGTCACCCCTCCGAGCAGACCGCGCGGGGTCACCTTCACCAGACCCATCAGCGCCTTGTACCGCGGGTCCGGCACCGAGACCGACTTGCCGCGCGCCAGATCCGCCAGCGCCGCGGCCACCAGCTTGTCGGCGTCGAGCCACATCCAGCCCGGGATGTTCCCGGTGCCCATCCCCGCCCGCTGGTGGAACTCCGTCCGCACGAAGCCCGGGCAGAGCGCCATCAGCCGCACGCCCGAGCCGGCCAGGTCCTTCGCCGCGCCCTGGGTGAACTGCACCACCCACGCCTTGGACGCCCCGTACGTGCCGCGCGGCACGAACGCAGCCACCGATGCCACGTTCACGACGCCGCCCCTGCCCCGCTCCTTCATCCCGGCCGCGGCCGCCGACGTCAGCCGCAGAACCGCCTCGCAGTGCACCTTCAGCATGGCCAGCTCATCGGCCATGGGGACGTCCAGATAGCGGCCCTTGTTGCCGAACCCGGCGTTGTTCACCAGCAGATCGACCGACTGCAGACGATCGCCGAGCCGCGCCTCGACCGCCGCGATCCCGTCGTCCCGGGACAGGTCCGCGGGCAGCACCTCGGCCTCGATGCCGTGCCGGTCGTGCAGCTCGGTGGCCTGCTCCCGGAGCCGCTCGGTGTCGCGGGCCACCAGGACCAGGTTGTGCCCCTCGGCCGCGAGCCGCCGCGCGAAGGCGGCCCCGATGCCCGCGGTCGCGCCCGTAATCAGTGCAGTCGTCATACGCGGCACGTTAGTGCCCCGCACCATCCGGCCGACGACCCGCCCGCCCCCTGACCACACCCCGGGAACCGGCGTCAGACCGCCGACCGCCGTGCGACGTACTCCCGTGCCTTGGCCAGCGGCACCGGGTGCAGCGCCTCCTCGGCCCCGAGCAGCAGCGGCAGCAGATCCCGGCGGGTCGTCACCGCCCTGAACTGGAGCTCCACCGTCACTCCGTGGTCCGGCCGGTGCACGATCTCCACCGGGTCACCGGCCCGGATCGTGCCCGGCGAGAGCACCCGCAGATACGCGCCGGGGGCCGCAGCCCGCGTGAACCGTCTGACCCACCGCTGCTCGTCCAGGTGGCCCGCGAACGTACGGCACGGGATGCGGCCCGACGTGATCTCCAGGAGCAGACCGGAACCGATCCGCCAGCGCTCTCCGATCAGCGCGCCGCTGACGTCCACCCCGCTCGTCGTCAGGTTCTCGCCGAAGCTGCCGTTGCGCAGCGGGCGTCCCAGCTCCTGCTCCCAGCGGTCGAGCTCCTCGCGGGCGAAGGCGTACACCGCCTGGTTCGAGCCGCCGTGGAAGCGCAGGTCGCAGACCGCGTCCCCGGCCAGACCGCTGCCGCCGGTGCCCTCGGGGCCGGGCTCGGTGACGTGCACGGATCCCTCGACCGGGTGCTTGTCGATACCGGTCACGCCGCCCGGGGAGTCGGTGTGGGGCGCTGCCACGGGCCGGCCCGTGTTCACGGTCAGCAGTCTCATCGCACTCATGCCTGCACGGTAACGGCCACCACTCAAAGTCACACTCGAATAATTCGCACCTCCCTAAAGAACGCCTTATATTCAGAGGGTGATCGAAGCCCGTCATCTCCGTGTCCTGCGAGCCGTGTCCACCACCGGCTCCTTCTCCGCCGCCGCCCGCGAACTGGGCTGCACACAGCCCGCGGTCAGCCAGCAGATGAAGGCCCTGGAGTCCTCGGCCGGCACCACGCTGCTCATCCGGACCGGGCGCGAGATGCGGCTGACGCAGGCGGGTCAGGCTCTCGTGCGGCACGCTTCCGGCATCCTCGCCGGGCTCACCGCCGCCGAGGAGGAGGTCGCCGCGATCGCCGGGCTGCGGGCCGGCCGGGTCCGGCTGGTCTCGTTCCCGAGCGGCAGTTCGAGCCTGGTCCCCGGCGCCCTCGCGGCACTGCGCGCCGCCCATCCCGGCACCCGGGTCTCCCTGGTGGAGGCCGAGCCGCCCCGTTCGGTGGAGATGCTGCGCGACGGCGACTGCGACATCGCGCTCGCGTTCCGGTACGGCACCCGGGGCGCCGAGTGGGAGGACCTCGTGGTGCGCCCGCTGCTCACCGACCGGCTGACCGGGCTGCTGCCCGAGGGGCACCCCCTGGCGGACCGGTCGTCGGTGGGAATCGCCGAACTCGCCGGTGAACCGTGGATCGCCGGCTGCCCGCGCTGTCGCCGGCAGCTGGTGGAGGTCTGCGAGGAGTCCGGCTTCACCCCCCGGATCGACTTCGCCACCGACGACTACCCCGCGGTGATCGGCCTGGTCGGAGCCGGGCTGGGAGTGGCCGTACTCCCGACGCTGGCTATCGAGTCGGTACGCCCCCGGGGAGCCAGGACCGTCACGGTGGAGCCGGCCATCGAGCGCGAGATCGTCGCACTGACCCTGCCGGACCTGGCACAGGTCCCTGCGGTGGCGGCCACGCTGGACCAGCTGACGCTGGCCGCCGCCCGCTGAACGGGCCGGCCGCGAACCGCCTCGTACGAGGACGCGGAAGGGCCTCGACGAGGCGCTGGAGGGCCCCGACGAGACGCTGAAGGGCATCGAGCGATCGGACCCGCGAAGGGTCCCCGTATGAAGAAACGTTTCTGCCGCCGATGCGGGCGGAGGGGTGGAGTCAGCCGTGCCCCGGGGGCGACGCGGGCCCCGACGGTGCCGTCGCCGCGATCAGCCGGGTGCGGGCCCGCCCCATGAGCTCCTCGCGCTCGTCCTCGGTCAGTCCGCCCCACACCCCGTAGGGCTCACGTACGGCCAGTGCGTGTGCGGCGCACTCGGCGCGCACCGGGCACCGCATGCAGACCTCTTTCGCGGAGTTCTCGCGGGCGCTCCGTGCGGCACCGCGCTCCCCCTCGGGGTGGAAGAAGAGTGAGCTGTCGACGCCACGGCAGGCCGCCAGCAGCTGCCAGTCCCACAGATCGGCGTTGGGTCCGGGAAGGCGGGAGAAATCTGCCATTGCTTGTCCCCTCGAAACCGTGCTGAGTCGGAAACGTCGTTGTCGTCCGTCGTCGGCCGTGTTCATGACCGTACATCTACGGTGTTAGTAGATGTAAATATGACTGATTGCGAATCTAGTCACAGACACCAGCAAAAGGGAAGAAAATCCGCTAAATGGGGCATAAGTTCCTGCCAAAAGTTCAGTTGACGGCTGGACAACCCGTGGCGCTCTCCTCCGTGCACGCGCCCTCACGTAGAGTGCCGAACTCGTCTGTCCGACCCGTAACTCTTTCGAGTGACCATCGTTGAGAGTGCGGAGGCGGTTGGCAGAGAAAGCGATCGGGCAGATGTCCGAGAGCGTCAACCGCACAGGTGACGACTTGGAACAGCCTGGAGGTTCACGGTGACGCGCATCAGCTTCGGAGGGCGGTCATGACATCAGTCCTCGTCTGCGACGACTCCCCGCTTGCCCGAGAGGCGCTCCGTCGCGCGGTCGCGACCGTGCCCGGCGTCGAGCGTGTGACGACGGCGGCCAACGGTGAGGAAGTCCTCCGCCGCTGGGGTGCCGACCGTTCGGATCTGATTCTGATGGACGTGCGCATGCCCGGTCTGGGGGGTGTGGAGACCGTCCGTCGGCTGCTCTCCGCCGACCCCGGGGCGCGGATCATCATGCTGACCGTCGCCGAGGACCTGGACGGTGTCGCGCTCGCGGTCGCCGCCGGGGCCCGCGGTTATCTGCACAAGGACGCCTCACGGGCGGAGCTCCGGGCGACCGTCACCCAGGCGCTGGCCGATCCGACGTGGCGGCTGGCCCCGCGTCGGCTGCGGTCCGCCGAGATGGGTGCGGCGCCCACGCTCACGGCGCGTGAGATCCAGGTGCTCGAAGGGATGAGCCACGGCCGCTCCAACGCGGAGATCGGCCGTGAGCTGTTCCTCTCCGAGGACACGGTGAAGACGCACGCCAGGCGTCTGTTCAAGAAGCTCGGGGCCTCGGACCGGGCGCACGCCGTCGCGCTCGGCTTCCGCTGGGGCCTGGTCCGCTGAGGACCGTGCACGATCGTCAGTCGGTCCATCCCCCGTCCGCACACCGGCGGACGGGGCGCTCCGGGGACGGGTGGCCCCCCGCCCGCGGAGCCCGCCGCCCCCGCGGTATGTGACGCTTCCCGGCGGATGACGCATCCTTGAGACGTGGAGTTCCTCGGGAACGATTCGGTCGAGCGGAAGGGGAGGGCGCAGGACATGACTTCCGGCGCACCCGCTCATAACGCTTCGGTGCACAACTACGGACGCGGTGCCGCGGATGATGCGGCGCCGGGGCACCATGGTCCGATGCGCGACGACGGAACGACGGTGATCGGTGCTCTGGTGCACCGCGCCGTCGAGGGAGACGCGCAGGCAACTCACGATCTGCTGGCCCACGTCCACCCCCTCGCGCTGCGCTACTGCAGGTCCCGGCTGAACCGGCTGCCCGGTGATGCCCGCCACTTCGTGGAGGACCTGGCGCAGGAGGTCTGCGTCGCGGTGCTGATGGCGCTGCCGCGGTACAAGGACACCGGCAGACCCTTCGAAGCCTTCGTCTTCGCCATCGCCGGCCACAAAGTGGCCGATCTACAGCGGGCCGCGATGCGGCATCCGGGGTCGACCGCCGTGCCCTCCGACGAGATGCCGGAGCGGCCGGACGATTCGCTCGGGCCGGAGGAGCGTGCGCTGCTCAGCAGCGATGCGGCCTGGGCCAAGAAGCTCCTCGCCAACCTCCCGGAGAACCAGCGTGAGCTGCTGGTTCTGCGCGTCGCGGTCGGTCTGACCGCCGAGGAGACCGGACAGATGCTGGGTATGTCGCCGGGTGCCGTCCGGGTCGCCCAGCACCGTGCGCTGAGCAGGCTCCGGGCCCTCGCGGAACAGTGAGCCGCCAGCCGTCGCGGCTCCGTACGAAGCTACAGAACCTCCAGGTGATCTTGCTCGTGGAATGAGACACCCACGGAGGCCGTTAGCATGGACATCCGCACCGATCAAGGCCATTTGGGGAAGGTGTCATGACTGCAAACGTCGACGGAGTGCCCGAGAAATTCGCGACGCTCGGGCTGACATACGACGACGTGCTGCTGCTGCCGGGCGCATCTGACGTGCTGCCCAACGCGGTCGACACCTCGTCGCTCATCTCGCGGAACGTACGCGTGAACATCCCGCTGCTCTCCGCCGCGATGGACAAGGTGACCGAGGCCCGTATGGCGATCGCCATGGCCCGTCAGGGCGGCGTCGGCGTCCTGCACCGCAACCTCTCGGTCGAGGACCAGGTCAACCAGGTGGACCTGGTGAAGCGGTCCGAGTCCGGCATGGTCACCGACCCGATCACGGTCAGCCCGGACGCCACGCTCGGCGAGGCCGACGCGCTCTGCGCCAAGTTCCGCATCAGCGGCGTCCCGGTCACCGACCCGGCGGGCAAGCTGCTCGGCATCGTCACCAACCGCGACATGGCCTTCGAGTCGGACCGCTCGCGCCAGGTGCGCGAGGTCATGACACCGATGCCGCTGGTCACCGGCAGGGTCGGCATCTCCGGCGTGGACGCCATGGAGCTGCTGCGCCGCCACAAGATCGAGAAGCTTCCGCTGGTCGACGAGGCGGGCATCCTCAAGGGCCTCATCACGGTCAAGGACTTCAAGAAGGCCGAGCAGTACCCGACCGCGGCCAAGGACGCCGAGGGCCGTCTGCTCGTCGGCGCGGCCGTCGGCGCCAGCCCGGAGGCGCTGGACCGCGCCCAGGCGCTGGCCGGGGCCGGCGTGGACTTCCTGATCGTCGACACCTCGCACGGCCACAACAGCAACGCCCTCAACTGGATGGCGAAGATCAAGTCGGCCGTGAACGTGGACGTCATCGGCGGCAACGTCGCGACCCGCGACGGCGCCCAGGCCCTCATCGACGCCGGTGTGGACGGCGTCAAGGTGGGTGTCGGCCCCGGTTCGATCTGTACCACCCGAGTGGTCGCCGGTATCGGCGTCCCGCAGGTCACCGCGATCTACGAAGCCGCGCTGGCGGCCCGTGCGGCGGGCGTCCCGGTCATCGGCGACGGCGGCCTGCAGTACTCCGGTGACATCGGCAAGGCCCTGGTGGCCGGCGCGGACACGGTGATGCTCGGCTCGCTGCTCGCGGGCTGCGAGGAGTCCCCGGGCGAGCTGCTCTTCATCAACGGCAAGCAGTTCAAGTCGTACCGGGGCATGGGTTCGCTGGGCGCGATGCAGTCCCGCGGCCAGGGCCGCTCGTACTCGAAGGACCGCTACTTCCAGGCCGAGGTGTCCTCCGACGACAAGCTCGTCCCCGAGGGCATCGAGGGCCAGGTGCCCTACCGCGGCCCGCTGGGCAACGTGCTGCACCAGCTCGTCGGCGGTCTCCGCCAGACGATGGGCTACGTGGGCGCGGCCTCGGTCGACGAGATGGAGAGCAAGGGCCGCTTCGTGCGGATCACGTCGGCGGGTCTCAAGGAGAGCCACCCGCACGACATCCAGATGACGGTCGAAGCACCGAACTACAGCAGGAAGTAACGCGACAGCGCAGGTGAGGGGCGGACCGGGGTTCCCCGGACCGCCCCTCACGCGTGCGTCGGGGATACTGGTCAGCGCAGACGTAGAGGGAAAGGCCACACATCGTGACTGAGATCGAGATCGGGCGCGGCAAGCGCGGCCGCCGGGCATACGCATTCGACGACATCGCCGTCGTCCCGAGCCGCCGGACCCGTGACCCGAAGGAGGTCTCGATCGCCTGGCAGATCGACGCCTACCGCTTCGAGCTGCCGTTCCTGGCCGCTCCCATGGACTCCGTCGTCTCACCGCAGCACGCCATCCGCATCGGTGAGCTCGGCGGCCTGGGCGTGCTCAACCTCGAAGGCCTGTGGACCCGGCACGCCGACCCGCAGCCGCTGCTCGACGAGATCGCCGGGATGCCCGTCGAGTCGGCCACCCGCCGGCTCCAGGAGATCTACTCCGCCCCCATCCAGGAGGAGCTGATCGGGCAGCGCATCAAGGAGGTGCGCGACTCCGGTGTCGTCACCGCCGCCGCGCTCTCCCCGCAGCGCACCGCCCAGTTCTCCAAGGCCGTCGTCGACGCGGGTGTGGACATCTTCGTCATCCGCGGTACGACGGTCTCCGCCGAGCACGTCTCGGGTGCGGCCGAGCCGCTCAACCTGAAGCAGTTCATCTACGAGCTGGACGTCCCGGTGATCGTCGGCGGCTGCGCCACGTACACCGCGGCCCTGCACCTGATGCGTACCGGCGCGGCCGGTGTCCTCGTGGGCTTCGGCGGCGGCGCGGCGCACACCACGCGCAACGTCTTCGGTATCCAGGTCCCGATGGCCACCGCGGTCGCCGATGTGGCCGGTGCCCGCCGCGACTACATGGACGAGTCCGGTGGCCGGTACGTGCACGTGATCGCGGACGGCGGCGTCGGCTGGTCCGGTGACCTGCCGAAGGCCATCGCCTGTGGTGCGGACGCCGTGATGATGGGTTCCCCGCTCGCCCGCGCGACGGACGCGCCGGGCCGCGGCCGCCACTGGGGCATGGAGGCCGTCCACGAGGACGTGCCGCGCGGCAAGCTGGTCGACCTCGGCTCGGTCGGGACGACGGAGGAGGTCCTCACCGGTCCTTCGCACACCCCCGACGGCTCGATGAACATCTTCGGCGCGCTGCGCCGGGCGATGGCGACGACGGGCTACAGCGACCTCAAGGAGTTCCAGCGCGTCGAGGTGACGGTGGCGGACTCGCAGCACCGCCGCTGAGCGTTCCCCGCATGACGGGAGGGCCCGGACCGCAGATGCGGTGCCCGCCCCCCCCCGTGTGGGCGGGTG
>NZ_JBHXUW010000058.1:0-52663 GCF_042672475.1 Streptomyces sp. NPDC127177 | reverse complement strand
CCGGAGGCGGGCGGCCTCCGGAGCCGGGGCTCCACGGCTGTGTCAGCGGTGCACCTTGCGCGTCGCCCGCAGCCACTCCTTGTTCATCGCGGAGATCGACGGCAGCGGGATGCCCTTCGGGCAGGCCGTGGCGCACTCCCCCGTCAGCGTGCAGCCGCCGAAGCCCTCGCTGTCCATCTGGCCCACCATGTCGAGCACCCGGGTCTCGCGCTCGGGGGCGCCCTGCGGCAGTACGTTCAGATGGTTGACCTTGGCCGACGTGAACAGCATCGCCGAGCCGTTGGGGCAGGCCGCGACGCAGGCACCGCACCCGATGCACTCGGCGTGCTCGAAGGCGAAGTCGGCGTCGGGCTTGGGCACGGGGGTGGCATGCGCGTCCGGTGCCGTACCGGTCGGGGCCGAGATGTAGCCGCCGGCCTGGATGATCCGGTCGAAGGCGGAGCGGTCCACGACCAGGTCCTTGACGACCGGGAAGGCCGAGGCGCGCCAGGGCTCGATGTCGATGGTGTCGCCGTCCTCGAAGGACCGCATGTGGAGCTGGCACGTGGTGGTGCGCTCCGGGCCGTGGGCGTCGCCGTTGATGACGAGGCTGCACGCGCCGCAGATGCCCTCGCGGCAGTCGTGGTCGAAGGCGACGGGATCGTCGCCGGCGAGGATGAGTTCCTCGTTGAGGGTGTCGAGCATCTCCAGGAACGACATGTCCTGCGAGATGCCGTCCACGTCGTAGGTGGACATGGCGCCGGGGGCGTCGGCGTTCTTCTGGCGCCAGACGCGCAGGGTGAGCTTCATGCGTAGCTCCGCTGAGTGGGGTGGACGTACTCGAAGACGAGGTCTTCCTTGTGCAGGACGGGGGCGTCGCCGGTGGTGGTGAACTCCCAGGCCGCGGCGTAGGAGAACTCCTCGTCGCGCCGGGCGGCCTCGCCCTCCGGGGTCTGCGACTCCTCGCGGAAGTGACCTCCGCAGGACTCCGCTCGGTGCAGTGCGTCGAGGCACATGAGCTCGGCGAGCTCCAGGTAGTCGACGATGCGGTTGGCCTTCTCCAGCGACTGGTTGAACTCCTCGCCGGTGCCGGGCACCTTGATGCGGCGCCAGAACTCCTCGCGGATCTCGGGGATCCGGTCGAGCGCCTTGCGCAGGCCGTCCTGTGTACGGGCCATTCCGCAGTACTCCCACATGAGTTCACCGATCTCACGGTGGAAGGAGTCGGGGGTCCGGTCGCCGTCGACGGCCAGCAGCAGGTTGAGCCGGTCCTCGGTCTCGGCGACGGCCTCCTCGACCTCGGGATGGGAGGCGTCGACCGTTTCGTGGTGCGGGTTGCGGGCCAGGTAGTCGTTGATCGTGGACGGCAGGACGAAGTAGCCGTCGGCGAGGCCCTGCATCAGCGCCGAGGCACCGAGCCGGTTGGCGCCGTGGTCGGAGAAGTTGGCCTCGCCGATCGCGAACAGGCCGGGGACCGTCGTCTGGAGGTCGTAGTCGACCCAGAGCCCGCCCATCGTGTAGTGGACGGCCGGGTAGATCCGCATGGGGGTCTCGTACGGGTTCTCCGCGGTGATCTGCGCGTACATGTCGAAGAGGTTGCCGTACTTCTCCTCGACCCTGGCCCGGCCCATCCGCTGGATGGCCTCGGCGAAGTCCAGGTAGACGCCCTGACCGCCCGGCCCGACGCCGCGGCCCTCGTCGCAGACGTTCTTCGCGGCGCGGGAGGCGATGTCGCGGGGTACGAGGTTGCCGAAGGCGGGGTAGATGCGCTCCAGGTAGTAGTCGCGCTCGTCCTCGGGGATCTCGTTCGCGGGGCGGGCGTCGCCCTTGGCCTTCGGCACCCAGATGCGGCCGTCGTTGCGCAGCGACTCGCTCATCAGCGTCAGCTTGGACTGGTGCTCGCCGGTGCGCGGGATGCAGGTGGGGTGGATCTGGGTGAAGCACGGGTTGGCGAAGTACGCCCCGCGCCGGTGGGCACGCCAGATGGCGGTGGCGTTGGAGTTCATGGCGTTGGTCGACAGGTAGAAGACGTTGCCGTAGCCGCCGCTGGCCAGCACGACCGCGTCGGCGAAGTAGGTGTCGGTCCTCCCCGTGACCAGGTCGCGGGCGACGATGCCGCGGGCCCTGCCTCCGACGACGATCAGGTCGAGCATCTCGGTGCGGGAGTGCAGTTCGACGTTGCCGGCGGCGATCTGCCTCGACAGGGCCTGGTAGGCGCCGAGGAGCAGCTGCTGTCCGGTCTGGCCGCGGGCGTAGAAGGTACGGGAGACCTGGACGCCGCCGAAGGAGCGGTTGTCGAGGAGGCCGCCGTACTCGCGGGCGAACGGGACGCCCTGCGCCACGCACTGGTCGATGATCTCGACGGAGATCTGGGCGAGCCGGTGCACGTTGGACTCGCGGGCGCGGAAGTCGCCGCCCTTGACGGTGTCGTAGAAGAGCCGGTGGACCGAGTCTCCGTCGTTGCGGTAGTTCTTCGCCGCGTTGATGCCGCCCTGGGCGGCGACGGAGTGGGCCCGGCGGGGCGAGTCCTGGAAGCAGAACTGGACGACGTGGTAGCCCTGTTCGGCCAGCGTGGCGCCGGCCGAGCCGCCGGCCAGGCCGGTGCCGACGACGATGACGGTGTGCTTGCGGCGGTTGGCCGGGTTGACGAGCTTCGCCTCGAAGCGGCGGGTGTCCCAGCGTTCGGCGACGGGCCCCTGGGGAGCTCGGGTGTCGGCGAGGGGCTCGCCGGTCGCGTAGTCCGTGTAGTCGTTCATGTCAGCTCACCACTCCGGTCATGACGGCGACGGGTACGGAGATGAAGCCCACCGTCAGCACCAGCGCGAGCACGTTGGCGGTGGTCTTCAGGACACGGTCGCGGGTCGCGCGGCCGGCGCCGAGGGTCTGCGCCGCACTCCAGAACCCGTGCTGGACGTGCAGCCCCATGGCGAGCATGGCGACGATGTAGATGACGTTGCCGTACCAGGTGGAGAAGGTGTCGATGACGTTCTGGTAGGGGTGCCCGGACTGGAAGCCGCCGGAGTGCACGGTGCCGGTCGTCAGGTCCAGGATGTGCCAGACGATGAACAGCACGATGATGATGCCGCCGTAGCGCATCGTGTTCGTGGCGTAGCTGGCGCGCGGCTTCCTGTGCACGTACTTGCTGGGGCGTGCCCGCAGGTCGCGGCGGCTGAGCTGGTACGCGGAGACGGCGTGCAGCACCACGGCGGCGACGAGCACCACGCGGACGATCCACAGGGCCCACTCGTGGTGCAGGAAGGGCTCGCCCATCACGCGCAGCCAGTGCGCGTAGCCGTTGAACTCGTCCGACCCGAAGAAGATCTTCAGGTTGCCGACCATGTGGACGACCAAGTAGAGGAGCATGATCAGGCCGCTCACGGCCATGATCGTCTTCTTGCCGACGGACGAGTCCCAGAGCGTACGCGTCATGGACGGCCGTCGGTCCGTCCGTGTTGCCAATGCCATGGACACGACGCTAGGACCGAGGAGCCCGATCAGTCCAAGACATGGAACCGCTCATGTCCATAGGCGATGACTATGCGGCGAGCTAGGGTGGGTGTATGCAGTTCCAGCAGCTCATGTACTTCGTCGCCGTCGCCGAGGCCCGGCACTTCACCCGCGCCGCCGAGGACGTGCATGTGTCGCAGCCCTCGCTCTCCCAGCAGATCCGGGCACTGGAGGGAGAGCTGGGCGCCGAGCTGTTCAGCCGGGCCCGCGGGAACATCGCGCTGACCGATGCGGGCGAGGCGCTGCTGCCGCTGGCCCGGCGCATCCTGGCCGACGCGGACACCGCCCGGCACGAGGTCCAGGAGCTGGCCCAATTGCGCCGTGGCCGGGTCAGGCTCGGTGCGACACCGAGCGTCTGCACCGGCCTGCTGCCCGATGTGCTGCGCGCCTTCCACGATCAGCACCCGGGCATCCAACTGCTGCTGGAGGAGGGTGGTTCGCACGACCTGGTACGGGAGCTGGCGCGCGGTGCGCTCGATCTGGCGCTCCTGGTGCTACCGCTCCCTGCCGCCTCACCCGCCCTGACCACGGTCGAGCTGCTCCAGGAGGACCTCGTTGTCGTCTCGTCGTCGTCCGGCCCCCGGCCCGGCCGGGGCGGGAGCGTGCGGATCACGGATCTGCAGGGCGAGCCGCTGGTGATGTTCCGGCACGGGTACGACCTGCGGGAACTGACGGTGGCCGCCTGCCGGGCCGAGGGCTTCGAGCCGTCGTTCACGGTGGAGGGCGGCGAGATGGACGCGGTCCTCGGATTCGTCCGGGCCGGTCTCGGGATCGCGGTGGTCCCGAGCATGGTGGCGACCCGGGCGGGCCACGACCTGCGGACGACACCACTGGCCAAGCCGGGGCTGCGCCGCACGATCGCGCTGGCACACCGCAGCGACGTGGCCCCACCGCGGGCCGCGCGGGAACTGCAGCGCGTGCTGCTGGCCAGCCGGGCGGACTCCTCGTCCTCGGGCCCCGGAGGGGGTTGAGGACGAGGGGGCGTCCGCCCGGCTCAGACCGCGTCGGCCAGCAGCAGCGAGTGGATCCGGTCCGGGGCGCCGGGCCGCGCGTAGTACCAGCCCTGGGCGGTGTCGCAGCCCAGCTCCCGCAGCTGCTCCGCCTGGGCACCGGTCTCCACACCCTCGACCGTCACCGCCAGGTCCAGGCTGTGCGCGAGAGAGACGATCCCCTCGACGATCTTCAGATCCACCGGATCGGCCGGATGGTGCTGCATCCCCTGGGTGAAGGAACGGTCCAGCTTCAGCACACTCACCGGCAGCCGTCGCAGATTCGCCAGGTTCGAGTAGCCGGTGCCGAAGTCGTCGAGCGCTATGCCGACACCCATGTCCGCCAGCTGGCGCAGCGGCTTCAGCAGATCGTCGTCGGCGCCGATGAGCGCCGACTCGGTGACTTCGAGACACAGCGCCGCCGGCTCGAGACCTGACCGCTCCAGGACATCGACGGTCTCGGCGACCAGCCGCGGGTGGTGCAGCTGGGCCGGCGAGAGGTTGACGTTGATCCTCAGCGGGCCGCCGTCGGTGTGCCGCTCCTGCCAGAAGTTGGCCTGCCGTACCGACTCCTCCAGCACCCAGCGGCCGAGCGGCACGATCAGTCCGGTGTGCTCGGCCAGCGCGATGAACCGGTCGGGACCCAGCACCCCGTGCTGCGGGTGGCACCAGCGCACCAGCGCCTCCGCCCCGTGCACCGAACCGTCCCCGAGGTGCACCAGCGGCTGGTACTCGATGAAGAACTCACCGCGCTCCAGCGCGGCCGGCAGCGCCGTGGTCAGCCCGTGCCGGGTGATGGCGCGGGCGTCCGCCTCGGCGTCGGCCAGCTCGAAGCGGTTGCCGCCCGCCGACTTGGCCCGGTACATCGTGATGTCGGCGCTGCGCAGCACCTCGGCGGCGCTGCGTTCACCGGCCGGGCCCTCGACGACTCCGATGGACCCCCGGACCGTCAGCTCACGGCCGTCGAGCCTGATCGGCGTGGCGAGCACACCGAGGATCCGGCAGGCGAGCTCGTCGACCTCCGACGCGGTGTCGGGGCCGGTCGTCAGCGCCACGAACTCGTCGCCGCCGAGCCGCGCCACCATCTCGCCGGGAGCGGTCGCGCAGCTCTGCAGCCGGTCCGCGACCTCGACAAGCAGCCGGTCTCCCGAGGCGTGTCCCAGGCTGTCGTTGATCGCCTTGAAGCCGTCCAGGTCCAGATAGCAGAGGCCGAAACGGCTGCCGTCACCGGCCGAGAGCGCTTTCTCGAGACGCTCGAAAAAAAGCGTCCGGTTCGGCAGGCCGGTCAGCGCGTCGTGCGTGGCCTCGTACCGCAGGCGCAGATTGAGCAGCCGGCGTTCGGTGGTGTCCTCCATCAACGCCAGCTGGTACTCGGGCCGGCCCTCGGAGTCGCGCAGCAGAGACACCGTCAGGTTGGTCCACAGGACGGTGCCGTCGTTGCGGTAGAACGCCTTCTCGACCCGGTAGTGCTCACGCTCCCCGCTCACCAGCTCGTTGTAGTACGCCCACACCTTCGGGGAGTCCTCGGGGTGGACCCACTCGTTGACACGGTGGCTGCGGACGTGGTGGTCGAGCCCGCCGAACATCCGGGTGAGGGTGTCGTTGACCTCCAGTACGTTGCCGTCGAGATCGGCGATGCCGATACCGATGGCGGCGTCCTTGAAGACGGCCCGGAACCGTGCCTCCGTCGCGTGCAGCGCCTGCTCGGCGTGTGAGCGCGCGGAGAGCGCCGAGCGGGCGATGGCCTCCTGCTCGGCGAGGGTCCGCTCGCGCAGCGCCTGGCTGAAGCCGCCCGCGACGGCGTGCTGGATCCGGGCGCAACGGGACCGGCTGTCCTCGGTCGTCAGGGCCACGGGCCCGTTGCTGCCGCAGTACAGGACGAGGTAGGAGTCGACGACCCCGAGCGTGGAGCTGAGCGCGTCCGGGTCCGTGCAGTGCGCCGCGACGAGTGCGCTGCCCACCTCGGCCGCGTGCGCGGCGTCGAAGGGACGGGCGTGCAGGGTGTCGCTGAGCGTGCGGGCCAGCGGCAGCAGATGCTGTTCGAACTCGGGCCGGGTCAAGGAGGTGGCCGTCGACGGGAAGATGGCCCGGCTCCAGATCGTGGCGAAGCGCCGGAGCCGGTCCTCGGGGCCGTCGGGTTCCGCGTCCGGTGCTCCGGACGACTGGGCGGGAATACTCACGCCTTGCGTCCCACTCCCGCGAAGCCCGAGAAGGCGTATGGGTCCTCGCTCTCCTGCGCGGCGGGGATGTCGGGGCGCCAGAGCGGCATCGGCACGAGGCCGGGGTCGACCATCTCGTACCCGTCGAAGAACCGGCCGACCTCGTCGCGCGAGCGCATGATCAGCGGGTTGCGGATGTTCTTGTACACGCCGACCGCGCCGCCCGCCTCCTCCTGCATCAGCGGAATTCCCTCGTACGAGGCGTGGGTGATGACGAGGAGGCTGCCGGGGGCCAGGAGGTCGCGCAGTTCGGCGACGGCCGTCTGCGGGTCGTCGGAGTCCTCGATGAAGTGGAGGACGGCGACGAGGAGCAGCGCCACCGGGCGCTCGAAGTCGAGGAGTCCGGAGACCTCCGAATTCTCCAGGATCTCCTTCGGACGGCGCAGATCGGCGGTGGCGATCACCGCGCCCTCATTGCCCTCAAGCACGGCCTGGCTGTGGGCGACCGCGACCGGATCGTGGTCGACGTACGCCACCCGGGCCCGGGGATCGATCCCCTGGGCGACCTCGTGGACATTGCCGAAGGTCGGTATCCCGGAACCGATGTCCAGGAACTGAGTGATCCCCTCGCCGAGTGCGTAGCGCACCGCCCGGCGCATAAAGGCACGGTTCGCCTGCATGATCTTGGGAAGTCCCGGCATGAACTCCATGGCCTTGCGGGCCGCTTCCCGGTCCACCTCGAAATTGTGCGAGCCGCCCAGGTAGAAATCATACATTCGGGACACGCTCGGCACCGAAATGTCAATGCCTTGCGGTGCCCAGGCGGGACGCTCCATCGATGTCTCCAACAAGTCGCCACGGCGATCCGGCCATGTTCATGGTCAGTGTTGACCAGAGGCTACTGACCGACCGCCAGGAGAGCGAGCGGAAACGGAAATTAGCGGTCCGTTATTGGTCACACCCGTGGCAACTGCAACCATCCCGTCGCTGCCTGTGACATTCGGGCGGCAGGGTGGCGCGGATAAGTTCGCGATAGAACTACTTTGGCGCACCGACGAGCTCGGCTTTGGGGGATGCCGCGTACCATGTGCCCCCGACAGCCCGGACGTTGGTGTCGCCGGGCTCGATGTCACCGGAGAAGGTATGGCGGAGCCAGCAGCCGACGGCCTGCCGCCCGAGTCCGTCGGGGCGGTCGAAGGTGACAAAGCCCTTGGTGGTGACACCTTCACGGCATTCCTGTCGAGCGGCGCGACGACCGGCCACTTCGAGAGACAGGCCCCGGTACATGCCGACTTCATCGGCCATGCGACATCCTTCTTGAACCGGTAGACGATCATGCCGCGTTTGTCCACGACGATATCGCCGAGTTCCGGTTCCTTGCGCACCGAGAGCCCCGCGGGAGCTGCGGTTTTCCCCCGGACGGGCCGTCGGCACCCGCCACGGCCTTCCCGCCGTCCGGCACCGCCGCGTACCAGGTGCCACCGACGCCCCGCCCCGACTCGTCGCCGGGCTCGGAGTCCTTGGCATACCGTTACAACGACCAACCGACCGGAGCGAGTTGACGGGTATCGTCGGCACGGGTGATCCCGCCGACGAGCCCGGGACCGACGCCCGGCACCGCCGTGCTATTTCCGGCGAGCACCGGCGGCCAGGCTTTCGCACAGTCGCCTTCGCAATTCGACCTCGATGGAGTCGCGGTGCCCTTGTCGAATCGGCAGAGCGTGAATCCCGCGCTGTCGGTCAGCCCCTTGCCGAGCTTCTCGCTCTCGCGCGCCACCAGCCGGCCGGTCCGCTTCGCCGGGGCCGGCCCGGGGGGTGAGGCGTCGGGGCCCCGTCCGCCGTCCGATCCGTACCCCTCCCCCACCTGTCCGGCGGGGCTCACGTTTCCCACGTTCTGACCGCCGGGCGACTCTCCACCCTTGCCCTGACCGCACGCCGCCGTCGGCGTCAGCAGGGCCGCCGCGGTCACCGCGAGCGAGGGGTTCCGCCAGGTGTTCATGTCAACTCCCTTGGCTCCCATGCCAGTTACGACGCCACCGCGTCGTTCATGACACCGGTTACGTCCACCCGCGGGCCTCTTTGTTCAATGCGTCCACAGAATTTCCCGGAGCCGCAAACACCGAGTGCCTCAGGTCCCCACCATCAGGGGAATCCGACGGCGGTCCGGCGTGCCGCCGTGCGGCCCGGAACATGCTCCCCGTCGTGTACGGATCACTCATCGGCCGGCTCTCCGCAGCCGTCGCACTCACCTGGCTGTTGACCGCCCCGGCGCCCGCAATGGCCGACAACTGTGCGTATGCCTCGATCGGTGACGACGGGGGCGGTTCCGCGGTCGCCACCAGCGGTGACGGCAGCTGTCACGCGGGGCCGAAACCCGAACCCACCCCACCGCCCGCACCGACTCCTCCCCCACCGCCACCACCACCCCGGCCGACCCCTCCACCACCGCCACCACCACCCCCACCGCCGCCTCCGCCCCCAGCACCCGCACCGCCCGAGCCCGCGCCGCCGCCTCCTCCGCCGCCTCCGCCCCCACCTCCCTCACCGAGCCCGACCCCGACCCCGTCGCCGTCCCCATCGCCGTCCGTGCGCCCCACGCCCCGGCCGGTGGCCCTTCCCGCCTACCGCAGACCGGCGCGGAAGGCCCCGGCGCGCCATACCTCCCTGGTCACGCTCACCTTGATGATCACAGCCCCCGCGGTGTTCGCCGTCGCCGTGCTGCGGCCCCGTTCCCGATGACCTACGGAGACCCACATGTCGGAATGGCTTGTTCTCACCTTCGCCATGGTCGCGGCCAGCGCCGTGGTGCTGACCATCGCCGTACTCAACAACCGTCGGCTCCCCGCGGACGACGACCCGTCCGAAACCCCTGATGTCATCGAGTACATGACGATGATGATCGGCGTGGTCTACGCGATCGTGCTGGGCCTGGCCATCGCGGGTGTCTGGGAGGGCCGGAGCGCCGCCCAGGAGTACGTGCGCCAGGAGGCCCAGGCACTCCACGAGGTCGACGCGCGTTCGTCCGTCTACCCAAAGGAGGTCCGCACCCGGATCCGCGCCGATGTCGACGCCTACGTGAGCTACGTCGTGCATGACGAGTGGCAGACCATGATCAAGCACGGCGAGCTCGGCGACCGAGGAGCGGAGCTGCTCGACCGGGTGCGCGCCGATGTCACCGACTACAAACCGAAGACCGACCACGAGGGGGAGGCGTACCAGCCACTGGTCGACCAGGTAGCCGCGGCCGACGACGCCCGCAGCGCACGCGGGCAGAGCGCCGGAGCCACCATGCCCGGCGTCGTCTGGTTCGGGCTGATCATCGGGGCGCTGGTGACCGTGGGCCTGATCTTCACCCTGCAGATCCGCCGCACCCCCCGCGAACTCCTGTTGGCCGGTCTCTTCAGCGTCCTGATCGCCTTCCTGCTCTTCCTGATCTGGGACTTCGACTCACCGTTCGGCCGCGGACTCTCGGCCACCGCCGCACCGTTCCTCGATCTGTTCCCGGGTCCCTCGGGCGGCTAGGGCGCGTCCCGGCAGCAGGACAGGCGGGGACTTTCAAAACACGCCGCGGCCGGGCACCACCCGGTGCGTGCGCCGCTCGGGGGACAACGGTGCCCCATTGGACGGACCCCGATCGCGGGCGAAATGCACCACTTCTAGCGTTGGCGGCATCGAGGTGCATTTCTGACGCTTTGTGGAAATCCGTTCCGCAGCTGCTCCTCGGGGACCCGGAGGATTCACCATGCGCGCAATACGTGTCACCCCCGTCGCTCTGCTCGGCGCCGCAGCACTCGCCCTGACCGCCCCGGCCGTGACCGCGTATGCCGCGACTTCGGGCGGGCCGTCCAACGGCGGCAGCGGATACACCGTCACGCCGTCGGTGATCGCGCCGGGCGGCCAGGTGACCCTGGCCGCCAACGGGTGCTCCACGACGGCCACGGCATCCTCCGGGGTGTTCGACACCGTCACCATCCCCAGGGGTGGCACGGCCAGGGCAACGGTCGACTGGGACGCCAAACCGGCCGCCGCCTACGAGGTGACGTTCACCTGCAACACCTCGCCGAGCTCCACGGCCAAGGTGAACCTCACGATCAGCGCGGCCACGAGCACACCCACCACAAGCTCCACGAGCACCACGAGTGCGGCGGCCTCCCCGGCCGGCGTCCAGGGTGGTCTCGGCGGCAGCATCGACAGCCCCGACACCACGATGATCGTGGTCGGCACAGCGCTCGCGGTGGCTGCCGCCACGAGCACGGTGTTCGTGGCGCGACGCCGCAGGGAGAACCGTTCGCACTGACCGGCGATGCCGGCAACGAAAGTCGCCCCGGGTCCTGTGACAGGACTCGGGGCGACGTCGTTATCGGGCCTGCGGGTGCGTCGGCGAGATCAGACCGCACCATGGCTCATCCTCCGGCGGCGCATGACGTACATGCCTCCGCCGAGGGCCGCCGAGGCGACCAGACCCGCCCCGACGCCCATCTCGGCCGGGCCCGCGGCCATCGAGCCGCCGAGACCGCCCTGCGCGCCCCGGCTGTTGAGCACGGTGAACCGGTGGCCGGCCGTCCGGTCGGTGCCGTCACAGCGCACCGTCAGGTTGTACGAGCCGGGGGTCGCGTCGTTGAGGATCCGGACCCTGGCGCGGCCGACCTGGCCCGCCGACAGCCGGGTGGTCCGGAAGGCGTTGGACGAGACGCTTCCACCGCGCCCGCAACCCTCGGCACTGACCTGCATGGCAGCGCCCTGGTGTACGCGCTCGGGGTCGACGGTCACGTTGTTCGGCCCGTTGGGGCGGCCGTTGCCGTTCCCGTTGCCGTTCCCGTTCCCGTTGCCGTTGCCGTTGTTCCAGTCGCCCTGGTTGTTCCAGTCACCCTGGTTGTTCTGGTTGTTCCCGTTGCTCTGACCATTCCCGACGTCTCCACCAGCTGCTGCCATCGGGGCACCGAGCCCGAGAGCGGCGACGGCGGTCGCGGCGACAACGAGAGCGCGTGTAGCACGCATCGTTCGAACCTCCAGCGGGAAGCGCCCCCGGAGCTCTGTGCGCCGGGATGGATCGACGAGAACGCCTCCCATGACGAACCCTCACCAGATCCTTGATCCACCGCATTTCGGCACTGCTCCACCCCGGTGATCCGACACACCGTGTCCGCCCGCGTGAAACTGATGGATCCGCAGGTCACAGACCGTCAGAATTTTTATCTACGCACTACTCCGATAAGCAGCCACCCCCATGGCCACCACCCGTTCGCACTTCCCTGATCGCCGCCCGGCCGCCCCGCGCCTAGCGTTCCCCTCGTCGCGACGAAGGGAGAACCATGGGCCGGGACAGCTGGCGCCCCGAACGGATCAGGCACTCGCCGTGGGGCGCGCTCGCCCTGGTGATGCTCACCGGTATCGCACTCATGCGGAACGGCGCGGACCTCTCGCCGGGACCGCCTCAGCCGGTCGCCGCCACCTCCGTGGACCACCAGAAGGACTCCCCGGGGGCCCCGGTGGCCGGCCCCGCGGTGAAGCCCCTGGCGTACGCACCCGTCGACCGCGTCTCCATCCCCTCGATCCAGGTCGACGCCCCCGTGGTGGACGTGAACCTGGACCCGGACGGCTGGATCGAGACACCGCCCCCGGAGGATCCCAATCTCGCGGGCTGGTACCAGAACGGCATCGCGCCGGGTCAGCTGGGCACCTCCGTCGTCGTCGGCCACGTCGACAACATGGCCGGACCCGCGGTCTTCTACGGTCTGGGCTCGCTGAAGAAGGGCAACCGCGTCGAGGTCTCCCGCAGCGACGGCCAGGTCGCCGTGTTCGAGGTCTACGGTGTCGAGGTGTTCGCCAAGAACGACTTCCCCGGCGCCCGGGTGTACGGCGACACCGGCAAGGCGGAGCTGCGGGTCATCACCTGCGGAGGCGGGTTCACCAAGGCCAACGGCTACGACGGCAACGTCGTGGTCTTCGCCCGGCTGGTCGCCACGCGCTGACCACCGCTGCCGGGGGCCGCCCCGCCCCCGGCAGCGCCCGCCGCGCACCTCAGCGCCGCTGCGGCACCGTGAGCCGGTACCCGTCGTCCAGCAGCTCCGGCAGGTAGCGGCCCAGCGCGGCCACACTCTGCGAACGGTTGCCACCCGCGTCGTGCGAGAGCACCACCACCCCGGGCGCGGCCCCCTGCCTCACCCGGTGGACGATGCTGTCGGTCCCGGGCACCGTCCAGTCCAGCGTGTCCACCGTCCAGGCCATCGGCTCCATGCCCATGGCCGCGCCGATCTCGAACGAATTGCGGTTCCAGGCCCCGTACGGCGCCCGGTACCAGAGCGGCGCGGCACCGGTGATCTTCTCGATCACGTCGCTGGTACGGCCCAGCTCGTCCGTGATCCCCGCTCGTGAGAGCTTGGTGACCAGCGGGTGCGTCCAAGAGTGGTTGCCGACGGTGTGCCCGTCGTCGGAGATCCTGCGCACCAGGTCCTGGTTGTCGTTGGCCATCTCCCCGCAGAGGAAGAACATCGCCCGCACGTCGTGCTTGCGCAGCGTGTCCAGGATGTGCGGGGTGTAGAGCGGGTCCGGGCCGTCGTCGAAGGTCAGCACCATCGCGTGGCCGATATCCGGCAGCCTCTCGAAGGGCCGGGTGCGCACCGGAGGCTTCGAGGGACGGTAGCGGGGCGGCGTATTGGCTGTCATGGGAGTCAGACGATAGGACAGCGGCCTGGTCCGCAGGGCCGCCTGGGGCCCGGCCGCGGCGGTCGACGGCTGCGCGGGGCGCCGGAAGGGAGTTCCCGCGGTGTCGGCCGCGAGGAGGCGCACGACAGTGGCCGCCCCCAGCCCGGCGGTCAGCCTCAGCAGCGTCCTGCGCATCGGCAGCCTCTGATCATGTTTCATGACCAACTGCTCGCACGTTCGCACTCCCACCCTCCTCAACGACACCGGATACGGGGGGTTTTGCACCCAATGGGGGGAGTCCGGCCGCGGCAACCGGCAGCGCCGCGCCTGACCGGCCCGGAACCCGGACGGGCGGCCGTGCCGGGAGCGGATAGCCTCACTGCCGTGACAGACCAGCAACCTCACCAGTTCGAACGTGGCACAGACGGTCCCAAAGTGATCGTCGCGGGCCTCGACGGTTCCGAGTCCTCCATGCGTGGCGCCGCCTACGCGGCAGGTCTCGCCCGTCGGCAGCGGGCGATGCTCGCCCTCGTCTACGTACAACCCGTGCTGCCCGCGGGCGCCGCGCTCGGTGCGCCGGTCGGCGATACGACCGGAGAGGTCGCGGAGGGTCTGGTCAGCGAGATCCGGGAGTCGGCCGAGCGGATGAAGGACATATGGGATGTGCGCTGGGAGTTCCACACCTTCCGTGGTGATCCGTACAACGGGCTGGTGACGGCGGCGGACGAACTGAAGGCGGACGCCGTGGTGGTGGGGGCGTCGGAGTCGGCGGGGCACCGTTTCATCGGCTCGGTGGCAGTCCGTCTGGTCAAGGCGGGGCGCTGGCCCGTCACCGTCGTCCCGTAAGGGCCTCTTCCTCGCGCTCCCGCCGACGCCGCCCGACCGCTCACCGCACCATTCGCCGCTCCGTGCGACCGCTCGTCGCACAGGGCGGCGTTTGTCCTGTTCCCACGGGCGCGAATGCGTTCGTATACGCCAGTCAGGCGAGGCGGCAGGGACCTCCGCGGGGAAGGGCGTTCACCATGACCACGACGACGACCGATGAGCGGGCCCTCGCGGATCTGCAGCGTGAGCACGGCCCGGCACTGTTCCACTTCCTGCTCGGCCTGACCTTCGGCGACCGGCAGCGGGCCGAGGATCTGCTCCAGGAGACGCTCGTGCGGGCCTGGCAGCACCCGGAGGCCTTCGACGGGCCGTACGAGTCGATGCGGCCGTGGCTGTTCACCGTCGGGCGCCGGCTGGCGATCGACGCCCGCAGGTCACGGCTGGCCCGGCCCGCAGAGGTGGGCGACGCCGTACTGGAGAGCGCCCCGGACGGGGAGGACACCGCGGAGTCCGCCGTGGCCGCGCTCGATGTGCGCGAGGCCGTGCGCACCCTCAGCCCGGAACACCGGGCGGTGCTGGTGCAGATCTACTTCCGCGGACTCAGTGTGGGCGAGACGGCCCAGGTGCTCGGGATTCCGGCCGGCACCGTCAAGTCCCGCTCGTACTACGCCCTGCGGCTGCTCTCACGCAATCTGCCCGGCTACTCCAGCAGGTCCTCCTCGGTGAGCAGCGGCAGCAGGGCCGCGGCCTCCGCCACCGCGACGTAGTCGGCCGCGCAGCGGTCGCAGCCCTGCAGATGGCGGGAGACACTCAGCGCCTCCGGGGCCGGGAGCGCGTCGAGCACATAGGCTCCGAGCAACTGCCGCATGTGCGGTCCCTCCCCGGGGTCGGCGGTCATCGCAACCTCATGTCTGTGACGAAACGGGTCCGACGGATCCTGTCCTTCTGGCCACGCGGGGCGCGCTCCCCCGGTTCAATGCTGCGTGTAGGGCCGTACCGAGAACGGAATGGGGCGAGACCGGATGCGTCCGGAACGTCAAGACGGATCGAGTGGCGGCGGTCTGCTGATCCCGATGGCCTGGATGTACGCGGAGTACATCGCCGACGAACTGCTGCGGACCGGCGAACTGATGGAGCCGGCGACGCTGGAGTACCGGGCGGGCCGTGACGCGCTCGCCCTCACCGTCTTCCTCTCCGACGGGGCGGTGGCCGATTCCCTCCCCGCCACCCGGGTGGACGAACTGCGGCTGCTTACGGCGTACGGGGCCCCGTGGTGTCGCTGGGTCTGCGCGCGGCTCGACGCGCTGGAGGCGGCGGGTGACCCCGGCCCGGACCTCGCTCTGGCCCGGGCGGCCTGGCGGTGGCTGGAGGACACCGAACTGCTGGCAGCCGATCTGGACGCGATCGGCCCGCCGCCCTGGGAGCCCGCCGACGGCACGCGGGACCCGGAGGAAGAGGGCGCGCCGGCCCAGGTGTGGACCCCTGCCTGGCAGCTGGGTCTCCCGCTGGGCCACCTCTCGATCCACCTGTACTGAGATCCGGTGTACCGAGATCCGGCCGGCCGCTCCTTCAGGTGCCGTGCACCCCGGCGCGGTATTTCGGCAGCCGTACCGTGATCCGCATGCCTGCGCCGATGCCCGTCTCGATGACGAGCCCGTAATCGTCCCCGTACACCTGGCGCAGCCGTTCGTCCACGTTGAGCAGGCCGACTCCGGTGGACTTACCGCCCTCGCCGCGCAGGATGTGGCGCAGCCGTTCCGGGTCCATGCCGATTCCGTCGTCCTCGATGACGACCTCGGCCTCGGAGCCGGCGTCCAGGGCGCTGATGGTGATGCGGCTCGAGGTGACCACTCCTTCGAGTCCGTGTTTGACGGCGTTCTCGACCAGTGGCTGGAGGCAGAGGAACGGCAGGGCGACGGGCAGCACCTCGGGGGCGACCTGGAGGGTGACCGAGAGCCGTTCGCCGAAGCGGGCCCGGACCAGGGCCAGGTACTGGTCGATGGAGTGCAGTTCGTCGGCGAGGGTGGTGAAGTCGCCGTGGCTGCGGAACGAGTAGCGGGTGAAGTCGGCGAACTCCAGCAGGAGTTCACGGGCCTGTTCGGGGTCGGTGCGGACGAACGAGGCGATGGCGGCGAGTGAGTTGAAGATGAAGTGGGGGGAGATCTGTGCGCGCAGAGCCCTGATCTCGGCCTCGATGAGCTGGGTGCGTGAGCGGTCGAGTTCGGCCAGTTCCAGCTGTACGCAGACCCAGCGGGCGACCTCGCCGGCGGCCCGGGCCAGTACCGCCGACTCCCTGGGCGCGTAGGCGATCAGCGCTCCGAGGACCCGGTGGTCGACGGTGAGCGGCACGGCGACGGCCCACCGCAGCGGGCAGTCCAGATCGTCGCAGCCGCTGTGGAAGGCGGTGTCGCGGCCGCTGGCGAGCAGTTCGCGCACCTCCTCCATGACGTGCCGGCCGTGGTGTTCGCCCTCGCCGTCCCAGACCAGGATCCGCTCGCGGTCGGTGAGGCACAGGGCGTCGGTGCCGAGCAGTGAGCGCAGCCGGCGGGCGGACCTGCGGGCGCTGTCCTCGGTGAGTCCGGCGCGCAGCGGGGGCGCTGCCAGGGAGGCGGTGTGGAGGGTCTCGAAGGTGGCGTGCTCCACGGGGGTGCCGACGTCGCTGGTGCGGACGGGGCGGGCGGTGCGGCGTCCGGCCAGCACGCCGGCGCCGGACAGCAGGACGCCGATGAGCACGATGACCGCGTATTCGGCTCCGGTCACCTGTGCCTCCCCGATGTGAGCGCTTCGGGCAGGTGGAAGCGGGTCATGGCGGCGTTCGTGCCGGCCGGTATCCGGCTCTGTGTGGCGAGCGAGACGAGGATCATGGCGAGGAAGCCGACGGGCACGGACCAGACGGCGGGCCAGGCGAGCAGCGCGTGCGGCCAGCCGGGCGGGCGCACCGCGCCGCTGACGGTGATGGCGACGGAGAGCAGTGCGGAGCCGCCGCCGAGGAGGAGTCCGGCGACGGCTCCGGGCGGGGTGAGCCGGCGCCACCAGATGCCGAGGACGAGCAGTGGGCAGAAGGAGGACGCCGACACGGCGAACGCCATGCCCACCGAGTCGGCGACCGGTACCCGGCTGACCATCAGGGAGCCTGCCAGCGGGACGGAGATGGCGAGGACCGTGGCCAGCCGGAAGTGCCGTACGCCGCGCGAGGGCAGGACGTCCTGGGTGATGACGCCGGCGACGGCCATGGTCAGTCCGGATGCGGTGGACAGGAAGGCGGCGAAGGCGCCGCCCGCGATGAGCGCGCCGAGCAGGTCGCCGCCGAGCCCGCCGATCACCCGGCCGGGCAGCAGCAGCACGGCGGCGTCGGCGTCACCGCCCTGGATGAGCTCGGGGGCGTACAGCCGGCCGAGGGCTCCGTAAACGGGCGGCAGCAGGTAGAAGACACCGATCAGGGCGAGGACGGCGACGGTGGTGCGGCGGGCGTCGCGGCCGTTGGGGCTGGTGTAGAAGCGGACGACGACGTGCGGCAGCCCCATGGTGCCGAGGAAGGTGGCGACGATGAGGCCGTAGGTGGCGTAGAGCGGGTGGTCGGCGCGGAAGACGGACAACTGCTCGTCGAAGGTGACGCGGGGCCGTCCGTCGCCCTGCCAGGCCAGCACCAGGAAGAGGGCGGGGACCAGGAGCGCGGTCAGCTTCAGCCAGTACTGGAAGACCTGGACGAAGGTGATGGAACGCATGCCGCCCGCGGCGACGGCGAGGACGACCACGGAGGCGACCAGGACGTCGCCGAGCCAGCCCGGGGCCCCGGTGAGGATCTTCAGGGTGAGTCCGGCGCCCTGGAGCTGGGGCACGAGGTAGAGCCAGCCGGCGCCGACTACGAGCGCGCTGACGAGCCGACGCACCTGTCGGGATTCGAGGCGTCCCTCGGCGAAGTCGGGCAGGGTGTACGCCCCCGAGCGGCGTAGCGGTGCCGCGACGAAGACCAGCAGCACCAGATAGCCGGCGGTGTAGCCCACCGGGTACCAGAGCATGTCGGGCCCGTGCACGAGGACCAGTCCCGCGATGCCGAGGAAGGAGGCGGCCGAGAGGTACTCGCCGCTGATGGCGGCCGCGTTGAGCCGTGGCCGTACGGTGCGCGAGGCGACGTAGAAGTCGGAGGTGGTGCGGGAGATGCGCAGCCCGAATCCGCCGACGAGGACGGTGGCGAGGACGACGACAGCGACGGCCGCCACCGCGTACGTGCGGCTCACTGTGCGGGGCGGCCTTCCACGAGCCGGGCGAAGTCGTGCTCGTTGCGCTCGGCCCGGCGCACGTACCACCAGGCGATCAGGGTGAGCGGCGGGTAGGCGGCGAAGCCGAGGACGGCCCAGACGACGGCGTCGCTGTGCAGTGCCTCGAAGACCAGCGGCAGGGTGCCGGCGACGACGGCGAGGACGGCGAAGGCGGTGAGTCCCGCGCGCAGTTGGCTGCGCATCAACGAGCGTACGTAGGCACCGCCCAGCGCGGTCTGTTCGTCGATCTCCGACTGGGTGCGGTAGCGCGGCAGCGGACGCACCCGCCGGGGCTCCCCCGTCACCACTTCACGCCGGGGCGTTGACTCTGCGGACATGGGGCCGGAGTGTACGCAGCACCCGGCCCCGCTGGGAAGGGATTCGAACGCGGGTAGCCCCTGGTCAGCGGCTGCCCTGCCGCATCAGCAGATCGCGCAGCGCCCGGGTGTGCCGGCGGCTGACGGCGAGTTCCGCGGTACCGATGCGCACGCTCATGCTGCCCGCGTCCAGGCGCAGTTCGTCGATCCGGCCGAGCGCCACGAGGTGCCGGCGGTGGATGCGTACGAAGCCGCGGCTGCGCCAGCGCTCCTCCAGGGTGGTCAGCGGGACGCGGACCAGATGGCTGCCGGTGGCGGTGTGCAGCCGCGCGTAGTCGCCCTGGGCCTCGGCGTACGCGATGTCGTCGATCGGGACGAAGCGGATGACGCCGCCCAGTTCGACCGGGATCTGGTCGTTCGCGGTGTCATGGGCCGGTGCGGAGCGCTCGCCGACCTGTTCGGCGGCGCGGCGCACCGCCTCGGCGAGGCGTTCGCGGCGTACGGGCTTGAGGACGTAGTCGACGGCCTTGAGGTCGAAGGCGTGCACGGCGAAGCCCTCGTGGGCGGTGACGAAGACGATGAGCGGGGGCGCGGCGAACCCGGCCAGCAGCTGGGCGACGTCGAGGCCGGTGAGGCCCGCCATGTGGATGTCGAGGAAGACGACGTCGATGGCGGCGGCGTCCTCGGGGCCCGCTTCGACGGCGCCGCCGATCCGGCGCAGCGCCTCGGTGGCGCCGGTGGCCCCTTCGGCGCTGCGGATGCGGGGGTCGGCGCGCAGGAGGTACAGGAGTTCCTCCAGGGCGGGTTCTTCGTCGTCGACGGCGAGTACGCGCAGCATGAGGCCGGAGTGTAGACCGGCCGGGCGCGCTACTTGAGCAGCTTGGAGAGCCTGCGGTCGGCGAGCGGCTTCCCGCCGGTCTGGCAGGTCGGGCAGTACTGGAGTGATGAGTCGCTGAAGGAGACCGTGCGGATGGTGTCCCCGCAGACCGGGCAGGCCTCCCCGGTGCGTCCGTGGACCCGCATCGCGTTGCGCTTCTCCGCCTTGAGCCGGCCCGCCGCGACTCCGCTGGAGCGGGCGACGGCGTCGTCGAGCGTGGTGCGCAGGGCGGTGTGGAGCCGGGTGATCTCCTCGTCGCCGAGGTGCGCGGTGAGCTTGAAGGGCGACATCTTCGCGGCGTGCAGGATCTCGTCGCTGTAGGCGTTGCCGATGCCGGCGATGAGCGACTGGTCGCGCAGCGCGCCCTTGATCTGGCGGCGTTCCCCGTCCAGGAGCGCGGCGAACGCGGCACGGTCGAAGGAGGGATCGAGGGGGTCGGGCCCGAGCCGGGCCACGCCCGGCACCTCGGCGGGGTCGTGCACGAGGTGGACGGCGAGCCGTTTGGTGGTGCCCGCCTCGGTTAGGTCGAAGCCGTCCCCGCCGGTGAGGACGGTGCGCAGTGCCAGGGGGCCCTTGCCGGGGCGCGGCGGGGTGGCGGGGAAGCTGTCCTTCCAGTGCAGCCAGCCGGCCCGCGCGAGGTGGGTGACCAGGTGCAGCGGGCCGACACCGATGTCCAGGAACTTGCCGTGCCGCCGGACGTCACCGACCGTGCCGCCGTGCAGGGCGGTGAGCGGCGGGTCGTACGTCTTCAGGACGCTGATGGCGAGCGGGACGACGCGTTCGATCTCCCTGCCGACCAGGTGGTCGTCGAGGAAGACCCGCAGGGCTTCGACTTCCGGCAGTTCGGGCATGGTTCCAGCCTGCCGCAGCAGCCGCCCCGGTGCCTACCGGAGGCCGTACACGCGCTCGGCGGTGGTGGCGAAAACGGCGGCCCGTTCGTCGGGGCCGAGACCGGCGACGAGGGTACGGGCCGTCTCGACGACCTCCGTGTACGTGGCCGCCAGCCGGCACACCGGCCAGTCCGAGCCGAACATCAGCCGGGCCGGCCCGAAGGCGTCGATGACGGTGTCGGCGTAGGGCCGCAGGTCTTCGACGGTCCATGTCTGCGGGTCTGCCTCGGTGACCAGGCCGGAGAGTTTGCACACCGTGTTGGGGAGGGCGGCCAGTGCCCGCACGTCGTCGGTCCAGGGGCGCGGCTTCCCGGCGGCGACGGGCGGTTTGCCCGCGTGGTCGAGCACGAAGGTGAGCTGCGGCAGGAGTGCGGCGGCCCGGACGGTGGCGGGCAGCTGGTGCGGCAGGACCACCAGGTCGTAGACGAGCCCGGCGTCGGCGACCGCGGCCAGGGCGCGCAGGACGTCGGGGCGCAGCAGCCATTCGGGGTCCGGTTCGCTCTGGACCTGGTGGCGCAGTGCGACGAGCCGGTCGCCGCCGGGCAGTTCGCGCAGGGCGGTCAGGGTGTCGGTGATGTCCGGCGCGGTGAGGTCGCTCCAGCCGACGACGCCGGCCACCAGATCGCTGCTGTCGGCGAGCGCGAGGAATTCGGGGGTCTCCTCCGGGACGGTGACGGTCTGCACGAGCACCGTGGCGGTGACGCCGTTGGCACGCGCCTCCGGTTCCAGGTCGGCGAGGGAGAAGTCGCGTCGCAGGGGCGCCATTTCCTCGCCGGTGATCCAGTCCTGGTCGCGGACCGCGAGGTCCCAGACGTGGTGGTGGGCGTCGACGATCCGCCCGGCACCGGTCATCTCACAGCTCCCAGACGACGGGGAGGCCGGCCTCGGTGCCGTCCGGCGAGTAGTCGTGTGTGACGTCGAGGAGCTCGTCCATCCGGGCCTGCCAGGCGACGTTCACGGGGAGTTCTTCCAGTTCGCGCAGGAGCCGGGCGTAGTCCTCGCACTCGATGACGTGGAACAGGTGCGTTCCGCTGCGCCAGATCGTCCAGGAGGTGGCGCCCGCGGCACGGATCGCACGGGTCAGTTCGGCCGGGACCTCGCGGTGCGCGGCCTCGTACGGCGCTATGCGGTCCGCGCGGACCTGGGTGTGCAGGGCGATACGCATGTCAGTGTCCGTTCTCGGTCAGCAGGCCCGCCTCGCGCAGCTCGTCCCAGAGTGCGTCGGGGACCGGGCTGCGCAGCAGCGTGGCGGCGTCACGCACCTCGTCCGGGGAGCGGGAGCCGACGAGTACGCCGGCGACGGCGGGGTGGGTGAGCGGGTAGTGCAGGGCGGCGGCGCGCAGCGGCACACCGTGGCCCTCGGTGACGGCCTTGAGGCGCAGGGCCCGGTCCAGGAGGTTCAGCGGGGCCGCGGCGTAGTCGTACGTCGCGCCGGGGCGCGGGTCGGCGAGGAGGCCGGAGTTGAAGACCCCGCCGACGACGACGCCACGGCCGCGGGCAGCGGCCGCGGGCAGCAGAGTGCTCAGGGCGGACTGGTCGAGGAGGGTGTAGCGGCCGGCGCAGAGCACCACGTCGACATCGGTCTCGTGGACGAAGCGGGTGAGCATCGCGGTCTGGTTCATGCCGGCCCCGATGGCGCCGATGACGCCTTCCGCGCGCAGCTTCTCCAGTTCCGGATAGGCCTGCCGGAAGGCGGCTTCGGCGTGGTCGTCCGGGTCGTGCAGATAGGCGATGTCGATGCGGTCGAGGCCGAGCCGTTCGAGGCTGTCCTCGATGCTGCGGCGGACCCCTGCGGCGCTGAAGTCCCAGCGGCGGCGGTGGGTGGCCCGTACCGCGAAGCCCTCGGACAGTCCTTCGGATGCGGGGCCGCCGTCGGGCAGCGGGTCGAGGACCCGGCCGACCTTGGTGGACAGTACGTACGCCTCGCGGGGGCGGCCGCGCAGCGCCTCGCCGAGCCGTCGCTCCGAGAGGCCGAGTCCGTAGTGCGGGGCGGTGTCGAAGTAGCGGACGCCCTCGTCCCAGGCGGCGTCGACGGCGGCCGCGGCCCGGGCCGGTTCGACGGCTCTGAAGAGATTGCCGATGGCGGCCGCCCCGAAGGACAGCTCGGTGACCTCGACCGCACTGTTCCCCAGCCTGTTGCGCCGCATGCTTCCGCCGCCCTCCCCGATGATCGCCTGGTGCACCCGGCAAATATTCATCGGATCACTTGGGTGCGTCAACACCCTGGAGAGCATCAACTACGGTGCGTGCGCGGGAATCTGTCCGATCTATGACGCGGTGTATGGTGCCGCGCCACACGCCACACGCCTCACCGGGCGGGCAGCAGTGCGAGCAGTTCCGCCACCTCGTCCTCGGCGCAGCGGCCGAGGCGCTCCAGGTCGGGCAGCGCCTTGCCGTCGGCCACCAGCCCGATCTGCACCTTGCCGCCGTACGTCGTGAGCGCCACGGCCAGCGACTGCCCCCGGGCCAGCGGCGCCATCGGGTACAGCGCGCGCAGCGGGCAGCCGGCGAGCGAGAGGGCCGAACGCGGCAACGGCACGCTGGTGACCAGTACGTCGAAGAGCATCCTGGCCGCGTTCCCGGCGAGCGGGGCACCGAAGCGGTGGGCCAGTGAGGGCAGTTGGTCGGCGAGCACGGCGACCGCGCCGGCCCCGCGCAGCGGCCCGCCCGCCTTGTTCCGGTCCATGGCACCGCGTACCGCCCGCAGCCGTTCCCAGGGGTCGGGTTCGGAGACCGGGAGGCCGAGCAGATAGGCGGAGAGGCGGTTCCCGGTGGCGGCGGCGCCACCGGGGCGGCGCCGGGAGACGGGGACCAGGGCACGCGGATCGGCGCCGGGCAGCGGCTCGCCGCGCTCCAGCATCCAGCGGCGCAGCGCTCCGGCGACGACGGCGAGCAGCACGTCGTTGGAGGTGCCGCCCGCGACCCGGCGGATGCGCTGCACGGCGTCGAGGTCGAGGTCGGCGGTGGCCAGTCGCCGGGTGCCGCTGGAGCTGGCGCTGAGCGCCGGTGCGCCGCGCAGATCGAGGCGGCTGGCGCGTACCAGTGAGGCTCCGACGCCGAAGGCCCGGCCGAGGTCCTCGATCCGTCCGAGCGCGAGACCGGCGACCTGACGCGGGCCCGGCATCCAGGAGCGCGGCGGCACCGGCCGGGCCCGGCCGGCCGGTGCTCCGGCCCGTCCGCGGCCCGCGAAGGAGGCGATCTCGTCGAAGATCCCGGCCCCGATCGCGACCGCGCGCATTCCGTCGGCGAGCGCGTGGTGGAGTTTGACCAGGACGGCGAAGGGGCCGTCGGCGGGGCCGCCGATCACATACATCTGCCAGGGCGGCAGCCCCCTGCGCAGCGGCTGCTCCATCAGCTCACCGGCGAGCCGGGTGGCCGCCGCCATGAAGGCGTCCTCGTCCCCCGCCGCCATTCCGGGCAGCTCCACCCGCTTGACGTGGCGATGGACGTCGAAGTCCTTGTCCGCCGACCAGGCGGCGCCGCCGACCGGCAGCAGCACGTCCCGCACCCGCATCCGGAGCCGGGGGATGGCGGCGGCCCGGGTGCCCAGCAGCTCCAGCAGGGCGTCGGGCGCGGGAGTCCGGCCACCGTCCGGGGAGAAGACTGCGAGCGCACCGAGGTGCATGGGGTGGGCATCGGACTCGAGGTGCCAGAAGGCGAGATCGAGAGGTGCCAGTAGCTCAGTGCCCAACGGGTCCTCATGTCATGGATGACGAAGATGGAAGACGAAGACTGACGGAGTCGCAGTCAATCCCGCCCGGTCAGTTACGGTCAAGTACAGACATGTTACGTTCTGTTACTTATCGGTAGTGCGAATTCCCATGGTTCGGCGAGTGCCGGTTCGGCCGGGTCAGTCGCGTGGCGGAATGACGAACTCGCACCAGACACACTTTCCGGTGCCCCGGGACTCGACGCCCCAGCCGTCGGCCAGCCGGTCCACGAGCATCAGCCCCCGGCCCGACACTCCCGATTCGCCCGCGTCCCGGCGGCGCGGCAGCGCGCTCGACCGGTCCTCGACATCGACCCGGAGCCGCCGTTCGGGCCCGGTGAGCACCCGGATGGTGACGATCGCCCCGCCGTCGGTGTGCATCAGCGCGTTGGTGGTCAGCTCGTCGGCCGCGAGTTCGACCTCGTCGGCCCGGCCCTTCGCACCCCAGGCCCGTACCGCCGCGCGGATCATGTGGCGTGCCGAACTCAGCGCCTCGGGGTCGTTCTGCGCCACGTGCTGCTGGAGCCGGCCGCCGGGCTGCGGGGCGTGGGCGGCCTTGCGCCGCAGCGCCAGCACCGCGACATCGTCCTCGCCTCCCCGCTCGTCGACCCATTCGCAGAGCCGGTCGACCAGCTCCTGGAGGTCCTGCGGGCCGTTCCTGATCATCCCGGCGAGCAGTTGCGTCCCCTCGTCGAGGTCGGAGCCCGGCAGCTCCACCAGGCCGTCGGTGAACAGCACCATGGTCTGGCCGGGGTCCAGCTCGACGGTGCTGACCGGGTACTCCAGCCGCCCGAACATCGCGGAGAGCCCGAGCGGCAGCCCGCCGTCGACGGGAACCCGGCGACAGCTCCCGTCGGCCTCCCGGACCAGGGGGTCCACATGGCCGGCCCGGACGATCTGGACGACTCCGGTGGTCAGATCGGCCTCGGCGTAGGTGCAGGTCGCGAAGCGGTCGGTGTCGAGTTCGTGCAGGAAGACGGAGGCCCGGGCCATCACCGTGGCGGGGCTGTGCCCCTCGGCGGCGTAGGCCCGCAGCACGATGCGCAGCTGGCCCATGACCGCCGCCGCATGGGTGTCGTGTCCCTGTACGTCCCCGATGACGGCGCCCACCCGGCCGCCGGGCAGCGGGATGACGTCGTACCAGTCGCCGCCGATGTCCCGGCCCATCCGGGCCGAGCGGTACCGGACGGCGATCTGCGCACCGGGCACCTCGGGAATCCGGCGCGGCAGCATCGCCTGCTGGAGCCCCTCGGCGAGATCGTGCTCCTGCTCGTAGAGCATGGCGCGCTGCAGGCTCTGGGCGATGGAACTGCCGAGGGCGACCAGCAGATTGCGCTCGTCGCCGGTGAAACCGTCCTTGTCGCTGTAGAGCAGCCCGAGTGCGCCGATCGGGCGGGCCTGGGCGATCAGCGGCAGATAGGCGGCCGATGTGATGCCGAGATGGCTGATGTGGGGCCACAGGATCGGGTACGAGGTGGCGAAGTCCTCGGCGGAATCGATGAAGCGGGGGGTGAGCGTGCGGACGACCTCACTCATCGGGTACGGCTCGTCCGTCCGGGTGTACCGGGTGCCGGGCACGAAGGAGCCCTCCGGCCCGTCCGCGACCAGATGGATGCGCCCGGCCTCTATCAACCCCATGACCAGGCTCGTCGCCCCCAGGAGCGCGAGGCCCTGGGAGTTCTGGAGCACGTCCGTGACGTCCCTGACGGTACGGGCGTGAGCGAGCGCGGCCGTGGTGCCCTCCACCAGGCTGGTCCGGCGGCGGCGCTCCTCGTCCAGCTCGCGACGGGCCGTGGAGTCGGCCAGCTCCTGGGTGGCGTCGCGGACGATACCGATGATCCGGCGGGGCCGGCCGGACTCGTCGCGCCGGACGAAACCCTGGGTGTGGGTCCAGCGCAGGCTGCCGTCGCGGCGCAGGGTGCGGAAGTACGCCCCGTAATTGCTCTGCCCGCTCTTGAGCGCCTGGGCGACCATGGCGTCCAGCCGCACGCCCTCGTCCGGCGGCACGCGCAGGGCGAGCGTCGCCGGCCGGTTGTCGTATTCGTCGGCCCGCAGGTCGAACACGTCCAGGGCGGGCTGATCCATGTGCATGAGGCCGCTGTCGAGGTCCCAGTCGAAGCTGCCCATTCGGTTCAGGGCGAGACTGAGGTCCGGGTGGGCGGGCCAGTCGTCCGGGAGTGACAGGGCACCCGCTACCCGATCATCCATGTGGGCAACTCTGCCACCATTTGTCCGATTCTTCGACTGAGCTGTCCATCTGTTGAACGTGCGATGGAACACATTCCGCGGACCTGCCTCCGGGGCCTGAGGCCAAGGGATCAGCGGAGCCGGGCCCCGTCGGGCCCGCCGGAAACGGGTACGGAACGCCGACCCGCCCGGGAAGCGGCCGGAAGCAGCGGCTAACGTGTGCGGAGGGCGAACTAAGCCAAGCCTTACCAAGACTCGCCCCGTCCGTGTTCGCCCGTTCTAAGGAACAGCCCTCCATGACACGCCCCGTCCGCGTAGCCATCGTCGGAGCCGGTCCCGCCGGGATCTACGCAGCGGACGCGCTGCTCAAATCCGAGGCCGCCTCCGACCCGGGCGTGTCCATCGACCTGTTCGAGCGGATGCCGGCCCCCTTCGGTCTGATCCGTTACGGCGTGGCCCCCGACCACCCCCGGATCAAGGGCATCGTGCAGGCGCTGCACCAGGTCCTGGACAAGCCGCAGCTGCGGCTCTTCGGCAACGTCGACTACCCGAACGACATCGGCCTGGACGAGCTGCGGACCTTCTACGACGCCGTCATCTTCTCCACCGGCGCCGACGCGGACAGGGCCCTGGACATACCGGGCAGCGACCTGGACGGTTCGCACGGGGCCGCCGACTTCGTCTCCTGGTACGACGGCCACCCCGACGTGGCGCGCACCTGGCCGCTGGAGGCCGAGAAGGTCGCGGTCCTGGGCGTCGGCAACGTGGCCCTGGACGTGGCCCGTGTGCTCGCCAAGACCGCCGACGAACTGCTGCCGACGGAGATCCCCGCCAACGTCCACGAGGGCCTCAAGGCCAACAAGGCGCTGGAGGTGCACGTCTTCGGACGGCGTGGCCCCGCCCAGGCCAAGTTCAGCCCGATGGAGCTGCGCGAGCTGGACCACTCGCCGAACATCGAGGTCATCGTCAACCCCGAGGACATCGACTACGACCAGGGCTCGATCGAGACCCGGCGCGCGAACAAGCAGGCCAACATGGTCGCCTCCACGCTGGAGAACTGGGCGATCCGCGATGTCGGCGACCGGCCGCACAAGCTCTTCCTGCACTTCTTCGAGTCCCCGGTCGAGATCCTGGGCGAGGACGGCCGGGTCGTCGGACTGCGTACCGAGCGCACCGAACTGGACGGCACGGGCAACGTGCGCGGGACCGGCCGCTTCAACGACTGGGACGTGCAGAGCGTCTACCGCGCGGTCGGCTACTACTCGCAGGAGCTGCCCAAGCTCCCCTTCGACGTCGCGTCCGGCACCGTTCCGCACGCCGCCGGACGGGTACTCGCAGGTGACGAGCCGATGGACTCGGTGTACGTCACCGGCTGGATCAAGCGCGGGCCGATCGGCCTGATCGGCCACACCAAGGGCGACGCCAACGAAACCGTCGCCTGCCTGCTCGAGGACCACACCACCGGCCGACTGCCCGCCCCGGCGCAGCCGGAGCCGGAGGCCGTCACCGACTTCCTGCGGGCCCGCGGCGTCCGCTACACCACCCGCGAGGGCTGGTACCGGCTGGACGCCCACGAGCGCGCGCTCGGCGAGGAGCAGGGCCGCGAGCGGGTCAAGGTCGTGGAGCGCGACGCCATGCTGGACGCCTCCGGGGCCTGACCGACGCGACGGACGACGGCCCCGGGAGGACTCCGCACAGGAGACCTTCCGGGGCCGTCGTCCGTCGCCGTGCGGGGCGGTCAGCGCCCCTGCAGTGCCTTGACGTTGTCGCCGAAGGTCCAGTCCTTGGAGCCGTCCCAGTTCAGCGACCAGTCCATGAGGCCCTTCAGACCGCCGTTGTAGTGGTTCCAGGCCTCGGAGACGAGACCGGGCGCCATGTAGCCGCCGCCCGCTCCCGACTGGGCCGGAAGACCCGGGACCTGCTTGTCGTAGGGCACCTTGATCGTGGTGCCCTGGACGACGAGCCCCTTGTCCAGGCAGTCGGTCTGCGCGGTGAAGCCCTCGACGGTGCCCGCCGGGTACGAGTCGCCGGCGCAGCCGTACATGCTGCCGTTGTAGTACTGCATGTTCAGCCACCACAGCCGGCCGTTGTCCGCGTACTTCTTGACGATGGGCAGGTACGCGCCCCAGATCGAGCCGTACGTGACGCTGCCGCCCGTGACGTACGCCGTCTCCGGAGCCATCGTCAGACCGAAGTTCGACGGCATCGCGTCGAGCACGCCGTCGATGATGCGGATCAGGTTGGACTGCGAGGCCGACAGCTGGTTGATGTCGCCGCTGCCGCTCAGCCCGGTCTCGATGTCGATGTCGATGCCGTCGAAGTTGTACTTCTTGAGGATCGGCACCACCGTTTCGACGAAGCGGTCGGCCACCGCGGCGGAGCTGAGGTCGATTCCGGCCGTCGCGCCGCCGATGGACATCAGGGTGGTGAGCCCGGACTCCTTCGCCTGGCACATCTCGGCCGGGGTCGGGACCTTCACCGTCGAGTCCATCCCGTCCTCCCACTGGACGGTGCCGTCGGACAGGATGACGGGGAAGGCCGCGTTGATCACGTTGTAGCCGTGCTGCGTGATGCGGCTGTCGGTGACGGGGATCCAGCCCAGCGGCGGGTGCACGCCGTTGGACGCGCCGTCCCAGTTCTCCCAGTACCCCTGGAGCACCTTGCCCGCGGGCTTGGACCTGACCGCACAGGTGTCGTCCTGCGCGGAGCTGGGCGTCGCCGCTACCAGCGTCTGTACGACGCACGCGGCCGCGAGGCCGACCCCCAGCAGACGTGATGTCCGACCGAACATGCCCGGTTCCCTTCGTGGGGTGGAGACCAGAGGAGCCGCAAATGCCATGATCCTGACAAGTCAGAGCCCCTGACATCCCGGCCGCCACAACGCGGCACACGCTAAAGTGGTCCAGACCTTCCGTCAATAGGTCTGGACCATGCGCGCGATGGCTCCGGACGGGCCCCGCCCTCCGCCCGGCGCAGCCCGGCTCACCCGGTGACGGGCTCCGCGACCCCGTCCGCGCCGTCCGGCCACGGCAGTTCGATCGCGGTCTGCGGTTCCTCGGTCATCGACGGCACTGGATCACCCGGGGGTTCGTCCGGGGTGCCGGTCGGCTCGTCGGGCGGGAGGTCCGACGGCGTGCCGGGTGGCTCGGTGGCATCGCCCGACGGCGGGTCAGTGGGGCAGCGCGGCTCCGCACGGTCGTCGCCCGGCGCCTCGGACGGCACACCCGAAGGGCTTTCCGTCACGGTGACCTCCTCCCCGGGCGGCGTCGGTACGCCGGGCGTGGGGCAGTCGGTCGGCTCCGCGGGCGGCACGTGGGGCAGCGGCCCGGTTATGTCCGCGCCGGGGCCGTACGGCGGCGGCACCTCGGGCCTGCGGTCCCGCCCGCCCTCGTCTCCGGCCCGCCGTTCGATCCAGGCGTGGTGCACGGCATCGGCGATCATCAGGCCCGTGACCTCGCGCGGGGCCGGCTCGACGACGACGATGCGCGCCGGGTCGTAGCCGGTCCACTCCCCCGCCCCGCCCGCGGCCACACGCGCACCGTCCGGCGCGGTCAGCGGATTTCCGCAGGCGCACCGCACGCGCGGCAGCCCGTGACTGTCGACCATCACCGCGGTGCCCGCCTGGAGCACGGACTGGAAGGTCGTCGCGGATCCCGCGCCGAAGCCGTGGTTGGCGACCCGCGTGTCCGCGCGCAGCAGGACCGGGGTCAGCCCGCGCAGAAAGCCGGCGATGCCACTCGGGGCGATACCCGCGGCATGCGCGAAGGCCTTCCCCTTGGCCCGGTCGGCGACGAGGAGGCGGACCGCCTTCTCGACGTCGCAGGAGGCGACGGAGCGGGTGCCGCCGTAGAGGCCCGGAGTGGACCCGGCGAGGTGGACGGCACCGTCGCCCGGGGCCGGACTCCGCGGCGGAGCCGTGTGGGACGGCGCAGCCGTCGCGCCGGGCGGCCTGGCCGTCGATCCGGTGAAGGGGTCGGGCCCCGGCTCCCCGGCCGGCTGCAGGAGGACCTCCCGGACGTCGGCGGTCCCCTTGGTGCCGTTGCTGCTGCCTGCGGTGTGCTGCGCACAGCCCGCGGCGAGGAGGATCCCGGCGGACAGCGTGGCGCCCGCAGCTCGGCGCAGACGGATGGGTGAGCTCACGAAGAGGTCTCCTGCCGGTTCGCCGGTCCCGAGTGGTCCCCTCATGTCTGCCGCAGTTGCCCATCCCCCGCAAGCCGACGGCGGGCGGCGGCCTCAGAAGCCGGATGAGCGTCACCACATCACCTTGAACACGTTCAAGAAAGGCTCTAGAGTCAACGACGACAGAAGTTGAACATGTTCAAGACGGGGGTGGGTCATGACGGTCGTGGTCGGTCTGATCGTGGCGCTCGGCATGCTGGTGATCGTGCCGGCGGGGCTGCGGCTGGCGGAGGTACCGGAGCTCGACCGGATCCGGCGGCTCTGGCCGGCGTTCGCCGTCCCCGGAGCCGCCTCCCTCTGGCTGCACCGCGGCACACCCGCCACGGTGCTCGCCCTCTGCTACGCGCTCGGGGCCGCGCTTCTCGCACTGCACGCCGTGGCGCGGCTCATCGGCCGCACCGCGCCGCTCCGCTCCCCCGGCACCGCACCCGCCGAGATCGCGCTGCTCACCGCCCTGGTGACTCCCGCGATCGCCGCCACCGCACTGGTCGCCGAGCGTTCCGGAAGTACGCTCCTCGGATTCGGCCCCGGCATCCTGGCGCTGACCGTGCCGCACTTCCACTTCGCCGGATTCGCCGCCGCGCTGGTCTCGGGGCTGGTGTGCCGGCTCGTCGACAGCAGGGCCGGCCGGTTCGCGGCGCTGAGTGTGCCGATGGGGACCCTGCTCGTCCTGATCGGCTATTTCGTCGGAGACCGGGCCGAGCTCGCCGGGGCGGTCGTGCTGACGGCGGGGATGTGGACGGTCGCCCTGCTGACCTGGCGGACGGTCCGGGCGACGGGCCGCGACCGGGCCACCCGGGTGCTGCTCGCCGTCTCGGCCGGCGTGCTCGTGGTGACCATGGCGCTCGCGCTGAGCTGGGCGCTGGGCGAGGCCACCGGACTCCCCCACCCCACCCTGACCTGGATGGCCGCCACCCACGGCGTCGGCAACGCGCTGGGCTTCGCGCTCTGCTCGGTGCTCGCCTGGAAGCGGCTCCGTGACCGCACCGATCCCGAAGGACGCACCGCATGAGCACCCTGACCTACCCGGAGGCGGGCGCCACCCGCCTCGGCCCGCTCCCCGACGGCTACCACCACCTGCACCACCGCGACCGGGTCGGCCACGGCCGCGCGGACTTCGAGGCCGCCGGTGCCGCGGTCACCGAATTCCGAATGCACCGCGCCTCGGGAGCGCGGGTGGCGGCATCGGCGCCACGGGCCGAGCCCGGAGCGGCCGTTCGGGTGACGCTGGGAGCCGGCCCGTTCGGGTTCTCCGCACCCTGCCGGGTCATCTGGACCGAGTACGGGCCGCAGCGCATCGGGTTCGCGTACGGAACCCTGACCGGGCATCCCGAATGCGGTGAGGAGTCCTTCGTGGTCGACCTGGCGGACGACGGAACGGTGTCGTTCACCGTCATGGCGTTCAGCCGGCCCGCCCGCTGGTACTCCCGGCTCGCCGGCCCCCTCGTACCGGTGGCCCAGCTCTGGTACGCGCGCAGGCTCGGCCGCACCCTGCGCCGGATCGTCACTCAGCAGCGCGAAACGCGGAACTGAGGCGTCGGCGAGCGCCGAAGAGGGCCGACGGGCCGATACTGGTGGCGATGGACTGGTTCACCGCAGACGGGTACTGGCTCAGCCGGCTGATCTTTCAGCGGGCCCTCGCCGTCATCTATCTGACCGCCTTCCTCACCGCCGCGCTCCAGTTCAGGGCGCTGATCGGTGAACGCGGAATGCTGCCCGTCCCCGCACTCCCGCAGCGCACCGGCCGGCGCACCGCCCCCGGGCTCTTCCGTCTCCACTACTCCGACCGCTTCTTCGCGCTGGTCGCCTGGAGCGGCTGCGCGCTCTCCCTCGCGCTGATCGCCGGTGCGGACAGCCACCTGCCGCTGTGGGCGGCGATGCTGATGTGGGCGCTGCCCTGGGTGCTGTACCTGTCCATCGTCCAGGTCGGGGACGTCTGGTACGGCTTCGGCTGGGAGTCACTGCTGCTGGAGACGGGCTTTCTCGCCGTGTTCCTGGGCAACGCGGACACCGCCCCGCCGGTGCTGGTGCTGTGGCTGCTGCGCTGGGTGCTCTTCCGCGTGGAGTTCGGTGCCGGGATGATCAAGATCCGCGGCGACGACTGCTGGCGCAAGCTGACCTGTCTGTACTTCCACCACGAGACCCAGCCGATGCCCGGGCCGCTGAGCTGGTTCTTCCACCACCTCCCCCGGGCGCTGCACCGAGCGGAGGCGGCGGCCAACCATGTGACCCAACTGCTCGTGCCGGTACTGCTCTTCACCCCGCAGCCGGTGGCGGGCGCGGCGGCCGGCCTGATGGTCCTCACCCAGCTGTGGCTGGTGCTCTCGGGCAACTTCGCCTGGCTCAACTGGCTGACGATCGTGCTCGCCCTGTCGGCCGTCGACTGGTCCCCGGTCGCCGGCCCGCCCGCACAGTCCGGCGCGCCCCTCTGGTACGAGGTGGTGGTCATCGCGGTCACCGCCTTGATCCTCTCCCTCAGCTACCGCCCCGCCCGCAACCTCGTCTCGCGCCGCCAGATCATGAACCGCTCCTTCGACCCGCTGCACCTGGTCAACACCTACGGCGCGTTCGGCAGCATCAGCCGGATGCGCCTCGAGGTGGTGGTCGAGGGGACGGACGAGCACGTCGTGCATCCGGACACGGTCTGGCGGGAGTACGGCTTCCGCGGGAAGCCGGGCGATCCGCGTCGGCTACCGCGCCAGTTCGCCCCGTACCACCTGCGGCTCGACTGGATGATGTGGTTCGCCGCGCTCTCGCCCGCCTATGCCCGCCCCTGGTTCGGCCCGTTCGTGGAGCGGCTGCTGGAGAACGACCGGGACACGCTGCGGCTGCTGCGGCACAACCCGTTCCCCGACACCCCTCCGGCGCACGTCCGCGCCAGGGTGTACCGCTACCGGTACACGACCTGGCGAGAGCTGCGGGCCACCGGGAACTGGTGGCACCGCACCTACGTGCGTGACTTCATGCGCCCGGTGCCGCCGGGCCGGAGGTAGTGCCGGCCCGCCGCAGACCGGGCTACTTGTCGTGCTGACGGGCCCGCAGCAGCGTGTGGATCCGCTTGACGAGTTCGTCGTCGCTGGTGACGGGTGCGTCGGGGAGGAGCGCGCCGAGGCGCTCGGCGGTCTGGAAGTCGTACGCCCGCTCCTCCTCCTCGCCGGGAACGCTGTCGTACTCGTCCCTGGCACGGAAGCCGACGGTCATGTCCACGGCCTTGGCGATGAGCCAGGTGAGGATGAAGGAGAAGGCGATCACGGCGACGATCGCGACGAGCTGCTTGCCCAGCAGCCCCCATCCGCCGCCGTAGAAGAGGCCCTTCTTGCCGCTGATCCGCGCGGTGGCGAACAGGCCGACCATGATCAGGCCGATCAGGCCGCCGACCCCGTGCACACCCACCACGTCGAGCGTGTCGTCCACGCCGAAACGGAACTTGAGGGTGATCGCGAAGGCGCAGACCGCCCCCACCACGAGGCCGGTGACGACCGCGCCGAGCGTGTTGATCTCACCGCAGGCCGGGGTGATGGCGACCATGCCCGCGACGGCGGACGAGACGACGCCCATCGTGGTGACCCTGCCGGTGCGCCACTTCTCCACCAGCGGCCAGGTGACCATCGCACCGGCGGCCCCGAGCTGGGTGTTGATGAAGGCCGCGGCGGCGGTCCCCTGGTCGGTCAGCGCGGAGCCGGAGTTGAAGCCGAACCAGCCGAACCAGAGCAGCCCGACCCCGATGACCACGAGCGGAATGTTGTTGGGGCGCTCCTCGCGGCGGGCGAAGTCGCGCGGCGCCCGCAGCACGAGCGCGACGGCGAGTCCGGCGACGCCGGAGTTGAGCTCCACCGGCAGGCCGCCGGCGAAGTCGAGGGCGCCGAGGTGCTTGACGATCCAGCCGTCCGAGTCGAACACCCAGTGCGCGATGGGGATGTAGACGATGAGCAGCCACAGCACGACGAAGACGAGCCAGCCCCGCATCGTGGCACGGTCCGCGATCGAGCCGCTGACCAGGGCCACGGTGATGATGGCGAAGCCCATCTGGAAGGTGCTGTAGATGTAGGTCGGGATCGATCCCGTGAGCGTGGTCAGGTCGATGCCGCGCATGAAGACGTGATCGAGGTTGCCGATGACTCCGGCGCCGCCGACGTCGGGGCCGAAGGCCAGGGTGTACCCGATGATCCACCAGAGGAGAGTGCCGAACGCGAGCGCGGCGAAGCTCATCTTGATCATCATCAGCACGTGCCTGGTGCGCACCATGCCGCCGTAGAAGAACGCGAGGCCGGGCGTCATCAGCAGCACCATGGCGGTGGCGGCGAGCAGCCAGGCGGTGTCACCCGAGTCGTACGCGGGTGGCATCGGCGCGGGAGCGGTGTTCATCGGCGGATACCTCGTGGGTGTCGTGGGGCGGGAAGGCTAGGGCTTGCGCAGGTCGGGGGCCGGGTGGCCGGTGAGCAGGCGGCGTACGGACTGCCAGGCGGCCCGGTGGGCGGCGGCGACCCGGATCGGGCTGTCGTCCAGGAGCCGCACCCAGGCACCGCACTCCCGGGGCAGGACGCTCACTCCGTACCGGACGCCGAGTCCGGCCAGCGCCTCGTGCAGGGTGTCGGCGACCTCGGCAGCCGGGGCGCTGTCGGTCACGACGAAGAGCGTGGCCACATGGTCGTGGCCGGCGAACACGCCGGGGCCGAGGACTTCCCGGCCGTCCGGCCCGGGGGCCAGGCGCAGGGTGTCGACGGCGAGCAGGGTGCCGTCGGGCCTGCTGATGCGCAGGTCGGTGGCGAGCACCCGGTAGGCGTGGCGTTCACCGCGGGCGAGCCGTCCGGCGGTGAGGGTGTCGCCGGCCAGGACGGTGGCGCCGCTCGCGACCGTGATCTCGGTGCGCTGGTAGAAGCGCGAGTCCCCGAACGGGATCAGCGGGTCGGGCAGGTACTCGACATAGCTCCCAGCCTCCGCCGTCAGGTGCACCCGCTGGCTCGCGTAGTCGTGCTCCATCCGGAAGATCTTCGTGGCGGCCTGGGTGGTCAGGTGGACCTGGGTGTCCGGGCCGCAGCGGAAGTCCATCCGGTAGCGGTCGGCCTGGGCGATGCCGCCGCCGGTCGCCATCAGGTAGACGTAGCTCATGCCCGGCAGCGCGGGGTCGATCCACAGCGGGCGCATGATCTGCAGCGGTGTCTTCTGGTAGCGCTCGACGAGTTCGGTGCGCCCGCCCCGCACCGCGAAGGCCAGATCGAGGATGCCGACCTTGGCCGGGGAGCCGGGCGCGAGCGTGTCGGGCACGGAGGCCAGGGCCGCCACGTCCGGCGGGACCCGGACCGCGGTGTAGTACTCCTCGGCGAGCCGGTCGGCCGGCGGCCGGTGCGGGGCGAGCGTCATCTCAGATCAGCACCTTGCGGCGCGATTCGAGGTAGACCGCGATGTCCTCGATGCCGACGCCGGTCAGACAGTCGGTGAGGACGACGGGGCGGTTGTCCCGGACCCGGTGGGCGTCGGACTCCATGATGCCGATGTCCGTGCGGACGTACTTGGCGATATCGATCTTGTTGATGACGAGCAGATCGGATTCGGTGATGCCCGGGCCGCGCTTGCGGGGCATCTTCTCGCCCTCGGCGGTGTCCAGCACGAAGAGGAAGAGGTCCACCAGGGCGGGGCTGAAGGTCAGGGTGAGGTTGTCGCCGCCGGACTCGTAGAGCAGCGTGTCGGTGTCCGGGAAGCGCTCCAGCATCTCGGCGCCGGCCGCCAGGTTCATCGTGGGGTCGTCGCGCACGGCGGTGTGCGGACAGGCACCCGTCTCGACGCCGACGACCCGCTCCGGTTCGAGGACCCCGGCCAGCGTGCGGCGCACGTGCTGGGCGTCCTCCTGGGTGTAGATGTCGTTGGTGATGACGGCGGGGCGGTGTCCGCGTTCGATCAAGATCGGCACCAGCGCCTCGATGAGCGCCGTCTTGCCGGATCCGACGGGTCCGCCGATACCGACCCGCAGTACGTTGTCGTCCATGGTGCTCCCTGGTGTGAGACGGGGTGGTTTTCAGCTGGCGAAGAGCCGTGCCTCGGCGCGCTCGTGCCGGCCCGACATGACGTCCGACGCGAAGACCGTGGCGCCGACGTCGTCGAGTTCGCGCCGCAGCGCCGCCTCGACGACCTCCTCGATGACGGCGGCCGCGCCACGCAGGAGGGTCTGCGCCGAGCGGTGATCGGTCAGCCTCAGCCGCAGGGCCGCACCCGCGAAGCTGACGCAGAAGGCGAACAGGTCCGCGGCGACGGCCTGCCTGACCGGGACCCCGGTCGCGGCGTAGATGACACCTGCGGCCACCGCCTGGGTGCCGGGGGCCTCGCGGCGTACGACCCGGCCGAAGTAGTCGGTGATCTCCGGGCGGTCGAAGACCTCCTGGCCCAGGTCGAGCAGCTGTCGTCCGGTCCGGGTGGCGGCCTGGCGCATCTCGCGGCCCAGCTTCGTGGCGAAGAGGTGCTCGTCGATCCGGACGACGGCCGCCGGGTCGCCCGCCGCTGTCGCGCGGTGGGCGAGGGCGAGCGCCGTCGCGTCGGCGGGACCGACACCGTGCAGCAGCAGGTCCCGCAGCAGCAGTGGTACGGAGCCGGGGTCGACCGCCCCGGCCTGGGCGAACCCCTCCAGGCTGTGCGACAGCGTGTAGAAGCCGCTCGGGAACGCCGAGTCGGTCAGCTGCAGGCTGACCAGCAGCGGTCCGAGACCCGTTCCGGCCGCGGTCACGAGCGGAACGGGCTCGCCCACGGTGTCGCCCTCGTTGCGGTACACCGGCCCTAGACCAGGAAGTAGAGGTGGTTGAGGGGCAGCGTCTCGGCCGGGTCGATGGTGGCGACCTTGCCGTTGAGCGTGACCTTGAACGTCTCCGGGTCGACCTGGATGTCCGGCAGGGCGTCGTTGCGGACCATGTTGTGCTTGCCGATGGTGCGGGTGCGCCGCACCGGCAGGACCTTGCGCTCAAGGCCGAGTTCGGCCGGAACCCCGGCGGCGATGCCCGCCTGGGACATGAAGGTGACGTGGGTGGCCTGCAGCGCCTTGCCGTACTTGCCGAACATCGGCCGGTAGATGACGGGCTGCGGCGTCGGCAGGGAGGCGTTGGGGTCGCCCATCTGCGCCCAGGAGATGATGCCGCCCTTGATCACGACCTTCGGCTTGGCGGCGAAGGAGTGGATGGGCCACAGCACGATGTCGGCGAGCTTGCCCTTCTCGATCGACCCCACGTGGTCGGCGATGCCGGAGGCGATGGCCGGGTTGATGGTGACCTTGGCGAGGTAGCGCAGCACCCGCTGGTTGTCGTTGCGCGCCGAGTCGCCCTCCAGTCTGCCGAGCTTGTCCTTGCAGTGGTGCGCGGTCTGGAAGGCGCGTGTGACGGACTCCCCGATCCGGCCCATGGCCTGGGAGTCGGAGGAGAACATGCTGATCACGCCGAGGTCGTGCAGCACGGACTCGGCGGCGATCGTCTCGGCCCGCACCCGGCTGTCGGCGAAGGACACGTCCTCGGGGATGTCATGGCTGAGGTGGTGACAGACCATGACCATGTCGAGGAGCTCGTCCACCGAGTTCTTGGTGTACGGCAGGGTCGGATTGGTGGAGGACGGCAGGATGTTCGGTTCGCCGGCGACCCGCAGGATGTCGGGGGCGTGGCCGCCGCCCGCGCCTTCGCTGTGGAAGGTGTGGATGGCCCGGCCGTCGATCGCGGAGCGGGTGTCCTCGAAGAAGCCGCTCTCGTTCAGGCTGTCGGTGTGGATGGAGACCTGGACGTCGTGTGCGTCGGCGACGTTCAGGGCGTTGTCGATGACGGCCGGGGTGGCGCCCCAGTCCTCGTGCACCTTGAGCCCGCACGCACCGGCCACGACCTGCTCGTTGAGCGCCTCCGGGAGGCTGCCGTTGCCCTTGCCCATGATGCCGAGGTTGACCGGGAAGCCCTCCGCGGCCTGGAGCAGCTTGGCGATGTTGAACGGGCCGGGGGTGCAGGTCGTGCCGTTGGAGCCGTCCGTCGGCCCGGTGCCACCGCCGATGAGTGTGGTGATGCCGTTGGTCAGCGCCTGTTCGGCCTGTTGCGGGGCGATCAGGTGGACGTGGGTGTCGATGGCGCCCGCGGTGGCGATGAGGTGCTCCCCCGCGATGGCCTCGGTACCGGGGCCGATGACCAGGTCCGGGTCGACGTTGTTCTGGGTCTGCGGGTTACCGGACTTGCCGATGCCGACGATGAAGCCGTCCTTGATCCCGATGTCGCACTTGACGACGCCGATCATCGGGTCGATGACCACGACGTTGGTGATGACGGTGTCCAGAGCGCCCTGCGCACAGGTGGCCTGCGGGTCGGAGGCCATGCCGTCCCGCATGGTCTTTCCGCCGCCGTAGACGACCTCGTCGCCGTACTGGCCCTCGCTGTAGTCCTTCTCGACCTCGACGACGAGGTTGGTGTCGGCGAGGTGGAAGCGGTCGCCGACCGTCGGGCCGAACATGTCGGTGTACTGCTTGCGGGGCAGGATGGGCATCAGCGCGAACCCTTCTTCTTCTTGGCGGCGGGCTTGGTGCTCTTGGCCGCGGGCTTGGCGGCGGACCTGGCGGCAGGCTTGGCCGCGGACCTGGTGCCCTTGGCCGCGGACTTGGCGGCGGGCTTGGCCGCCGGCTTGGTGCCCTTGCCCGCGGACTTGACCGCCGGCTTGGTGCTCTTCGCCGCAGGGATGTCCTGCGCGCCCTGGAAGCCCCGCTCGATGGCCTTGCGGACGGCCTCGACGCGTGCGGGGTGGGAGGCGAGGCTGCCGTTGAGCAGTCCGCTGAAGCCGACCAGCCGGCCGGTGCCGGCGTAGGCGCAGAGCTCGACCTCGCGCGAACCGCCGGGCTCGAAGCGCACCGAGGTGCCGGCGGCGATGTTGAGGTGCATACCGAGCGTCTCCTGGCGGTCGAACGACAGCGCCGAGTTGACCTCGAAGAAGTGGTAGTGGGAGCCGATCTGCACCGCACGGTCGCCGGTGTTGCTCACGGTGACCTTCAGGGTGCGGCGGCCCCCGTTGAGTTCGATGGGGTCCTTGCCGTAGAGGTACTTCTGACGGAACGTCATGCGATGCTCCTGATGACTTGGCCCGCTCCATCGGCGGACGGGTGCTGATGCGTGTGCGTGTGTCCGGGGCCTCGGTCGTGGTGGTGACCATGACCGTGGTCGTGGCCGTGCCCCTCGCCCGGTGGGTGGGTGTGGGAGTGACCGTGGTTCTCGGCCGCGGTCAGCCCTGCCGCGACACCGTCGTCGCCGTGCTCGCGCCATCGCCGCCGGGCGTCGGACACCCGCTCGGCCAGTACGCGCCGCAGGGCCGACGCAGACACGAGCGGACCGGCCCGGTCCACCGGCAGCGGGGGCCCGCCGGAGACCTCGGGCAGCTCCGGGGACGCGAACCCGGCGGGGAGCAGCGTCACCTGCTCGGCCCCGAGGAGCCGGCAGCGCCTGACTCCCGCGGCCGGATCCGGGTCCCCACCGGTGAAGGCCACCTCGACCAGGTCGTGGTGGCCGTAGCGGCGTACGAGTGCGGCGATCCGGTACAGCTCCGCGTCCTCGAACGGGTCGCCGGACGGGGCCGTGACCAGCAGGGCGGTGGTCCCGGGCGCCCGTCCCGCCGCGGCGCGCAGCCAGCCGACCAGGTGCTGGGCGGTGCCGAACGGTGCGGCGAGCAGCGTCGCGCCGCGGTCGCCGCCGGGAACGGCGCGCAGGGTTCGGGCGGTGTCCGCGACGAGTTCGGGGTCACGGCCGAGCGTCATCGGGACGACGACGGTCTCCTCGTCCCCGCGCAGGCGCGCGGAGACGCTGCGGAACAGCTCGCGCCCGCTCGGCACGACGGTCACCCCGGCGTCCACGAGCCCGTCCAGCGCGCTCCCGTACGCGGCCTCGTGGCCGCACACGGCGATGACACCGCAGCGCTCGGCCACCGGTCAGCCCCCGATGGGGTCGTGGCAGGAGACCAGCTTCGTGCCGTCCACGAAGGACGCCTCGACCTGGAGCAGGCCGAGCATCTCCCGTACGCCGGGCATGGTGTCCGACTCGCCCACGACATGGCGGCCCAGTTCCATGCAGTCCGCGACGTTCCTGCCGTCGCGTGCGGCTTCCAGGATCGCCTCGGTGATCAGCGCCACCGACTCGCTGTAGTTGAGCTTGAGGCCGCGCCCCTGGCGCTTGCGGGCCAGGTCGGCCACCACGTACACCAGCAGCTTGTCGATCTCGCGGGGGGCGAGGTTCATCGTCGGTACCTTCCTCGGGTTGTACGTGCGAAGGGCTGGAGGCCCGGGAGGGGCCGGGGCGGTCAGCCGCTCCGGCGCAGGCGGGGCAGGAGCGGCACGGCGGCCATCAGCGCCCAGGTGGTGAGAATGAACGGCCAGGTGAAGGTGTGACCGCCGAAGGGTTTGAAGAGGGACGTCAGCGAAGCCGTGAGGCCGGTGCTGGCGGCGGCGCCGAACAGGGCGTACACCCCGGTCCAGACCGTGTTCGCCATGAAGACCGCGCCGACGGCGATGGCCACGAGCACCGCGTTGTATCCGTAGATGCCGTTGGCGATCAGGTCAGTGGGTGCGCCGAGCGCCCATGCGGCGACGATCCCCACGACGCTGCCTGCCGCCGCGTAGAGCACGACGCGCAGACCGGCCAGGGCGAGGCCGACGAGCATGATCAGTCCGACGTACCAGTTCTCGATCAGGAAGACCTGCGAGACGTTGTTGAAGAACGCGTGCCACAGGGCGTTCCACGACATCGCGGTGTCGCCGGTGGTGGTGCTGGACACCGAGGCCGGGGCGCCGTGCCAGACCCGCGCGAAGGAGGGCGCGCCCACCGCCATCACCCCGGAGACCAGGCAGAACGGCGCGGTCAGTGGCGTGAGTCCGTAGGGGGTGAGGAGGGTGCCCAGGGCGGCCATCAGGAGCGTGCACATGATGGCGCCGACGACGGTCAGCACGTACGTGGCCGGGTGGTGGCCCAGTGAGGAGTAGAGGGCGATGCCCGTGAGGCAGCCCGCGTACCCCTGGAGGCCGAGCGCGATGCCCGTCCGGTCGACGGCGAGGGCATAGGCGGTGGCGGTGGCGATCAGGGTGCCGATCGTGGCGAAGAGGCCGTTCTCCCAGCCCGACACCCACAGCGCGATCAGGATCGCCACTCCGGTCAGCAGGGCCGGCTGGAGGTCGACCTGTCCGAAGCCCCGGATGGAGGCGAGAACGTAGGCGGACGGCTGGCGGCTCTCCAGCCGCCGGACGAATTCCGGCTCGGCGAGGGGCAAGGCTGGCTCCAGCGGCTCGACGGCGAGATGCTCCTCGGGCTCGCGGCCGGGAGGGCGCATACCTACACACGCCATCAAGACACAGAGTGACCGAATTATCGCGCTGAGTAGAAACCGGCTAGCCCGGCCGGGTATGAGCCCCGGTCCGTCAGCGCGCTCGGCACCGGCCCGGCCGGCGCACTCCGTAGGTTCACGGAATGTCCCCCAAGATGCTGCTGCACCGCCACAGCCACCCCGACCACCATCCGGGGGTGCAGTGGCCGGTCGTGTGCGCCGTCGCGATCGGCGGCGGCGCCGGAGCCGTCGCCCGGTACGGCGCGGAACGGATCTGGCCGGACGGCACATCGGCGTTCCCGTGGACGATCCTTCTGGTCAACACGGTGGGCTGTTTCCTCATGGGCGTCCTGATGGTCACCATGAAGCTGCGCTTCCCCGGCGCTCCCCGGCTGCTCAGTCCACTGCTCGGCACCGGTGTGCTCGGTGGGTTCACCTCGTTCTCGCACTACACGGACAACGTCCGGCAGCTGTTCGAGAACCATCAGCCTGGATACGCGGTCGGCTGCCTGGTGCTGACGGTGGTGGCCGCACTCGCGGCCGTGACGGCCGGCGCCCTCGCCACCCACTTCGCCTTCGGGCGTTCCTACGCCACGGGGAACGGGACATCGTGACCGACTGGCTGCTCGTCATCGCCGGCGGACTGGTCGGCGCGCCACTGCGCTACTACCTCGGGGTCGACGCGAAGTTCCGCCTGCACAGCGTCTTCCCGTGGGGAACCTTCGCCGCCAACGCGGGCGCCGCCCTGTTCCTCGGCTTCGTCGCCGAGGCCGTGACCGACGGGGATCTGGGCGCCCGGCTCAACCTGCTGCTCGCCACCGGATTCTGCGGAGCCCTGTCGACCTGGTCGACGTTCTCGTACGAACTGCTGACCCTCACCTCGGCCCGTCGGCTGTCGCTGGCGGCGGGCTATCTGCTGCTCACCGTGGCTACGGGTGTGGGCCTCTCGTTCGCCGGGGCCGCCGTGGCCCGCGCGGCCTTCTGAGCGGACACCCGGGGCACACGGCCGAGCCCCGGCCGCGCCCCTCTTCGGGGGGCGCACCCGGGGCTCGGTGGAGAGGCGGTCAGTCGATGCCGGGCAGGATGTGCGGCTCCGCGAGGTCGTCCTCGTAGCCGGCCAGCCGGATCGGTGCGGACCTGGCCCAGACCTCGATGTTGCGGAGCTTCTCGGGCCTGCGGGTCCGCTCTCCTTGCCGTTCGGCCGTTCGCTTCTCGTGCTTCGTCAGTTCCGGTGTCGTCACCGCGCACTCCTTTGTGTCGCGTTACCCCGGGCTTCGTCGGCGCTCCGGCTTCAATACCGGCAGTCGACCGCCCGTGAGGGGCAGGGGCAGGCTCAGCTTTCGGTCGCGGTGGCGCCGGGTACGGGACGGGACGGCGGCCTGGTTGACAGGCCTGTCCCAGGACGGCCGAGGGACCTTCGTGGATCCCTTGGTGGCGTCCGTTCCCCTCAGAGTAACCAAACGAGCGCATACACGCTCGATGGAACGTGTGCTCTGGGTCACTTTCAGCCACGGGATACGGAAAAGACCCGGCCCCGGGCGGTGCCCGGGCCGGGTCCTGTGCCGCGTGCGGCGAGGCGGTGCCGGGCCGCTACCAGTTCGCGGGGGCGTAGTCCTTGAGGAAGCAGCCGTACAGCGCCTCGCCCGCTTCACCGCGGACGATCGGGTCGTAGACCCGGGCGGCGCCGTCGACCAGGTCGAGCGGGGCGTGGAAGCCCTCCTCGGCCAGCCTGATCTTGTCCGGGTGCGGCCGCTCGTCGGTGATCCAGCCGGTGTCGACGGCGGTCATCAGGATGCCGTCCTTCTCGAACATCTCCTGGGCGCTGGTGCGGGTCAGCATGTTCAGCGCGGCCTTGGCCATGTTGGTGTGCGGATGGCCGGCGCCCTTGTAACCGCGGCCGAACACCCCCTCCATCGCGGAGACGTTGACCACGTAGGCGTGTTTGGCGGCCGTCGCGGCCATCGCCGGGCGGAGCCGGCTGATGAGGATGAACGGCGCGGTCGAGTTGCAGAGCTGGACCTCGAGCAGCTCCATCGGCTCGACCTCCTCGACTGTCTGGATCCAGCTGTTGGTGTGGTGCAGGTCCGGGACCAGCCCGCCCGCGTCGATCGCCGTACCGGCGGCGATGCGCTCCAGGGAGGCGGATCCGGTGACCAGCGCGAGATCGGTGACGTCCTGCGCGCTCAGCCCCTCACCGCGGGCGGCCGGCAGTGCGGCTACGCGGTCGACGGTGCCGCTTCCGAACGTGCCGATCACCTCGGCTGCCGGAAGCTCGCCCGCGGGGAGCGGGGCGGACTCGGCGCCGAGCAGCTCGCTGTACGCCTGCGGCGAGCGGCGCACCGTCTGTGCGGCGTTGTTGATCAGGATGTCCAGCGGGCCCTCGGCCGCGACCGAGTCGGCGAGCGCGACGACCTGGGCGGGGTCACGCAGGTCGATGCCGACGATCTTCAGCCGGTGGATCCACTCGTCGCTGTCCGGCATCGCCTTGAAGCGGCGGATCGCGTCGTTGGGGAAGCGGGTCGTGATCGTGGTGTGGGCCCCGTCGCGCAGCAGCCGCAACGCGATGTACATGCCGATCTTGGCGCGGCCACCGGTGAGGAGGGCGCGGCGCCCGGTCAGGTCGGCGCGGGCGTCGCGACGGGAGCGGTTCTCCTGGGCGCACGACTGGCAGAGCTGGTGGTAGAACGCGTCCACCTCGACGTACCTGGTCTTGCAGATGTAGCAGGACCTGGGGCGCTGGAGGACGCCCGCGATCTCGGCGGAGGCCGAGGAGGACGGCAGGAATCCCTGCGTCTCGTCGTCGATGCGCTCGGCGGAACCGGTCGCGGTGGCCTCCGTGACGGCCTTGTCGTGCGCGGTCTTGGCCGCCCGGCGCTCCTGGCGGCGGCGCTGCTTCACCGTCCGGTAGACACCGGCGGTGGCGCGGCGCACCGCGATGGCGTCCGGGTGGTCGACGTCGATGGTGTCCAGCTCGTCGAGCACGCTCAGGCAGACGGCCAGCCGCTGCGGGTCGATACCGGGACCGAACTCCTCGGTACCGGGCGCGAGCTCCGGGCCGTCCTGTGTCACCGTCATTGCCGTTCCTCTGTCACTTGTGCCGCCGGATTGTCTCGGCGGACCGTGGCGCGCCGCCGAGGCGGGCTCACGAGGACTGACATCCACGGGACTGAGGCCCGGCCGCGGGCTTCTGCGCAAAGCCGCCGCACTGCGGGCCGAACGCCCCCTTCAAGTCTGCCATGCTCCGGGCGCTGGTCCATTCGAGTGCCCTGGGGGGGGCCGGGGTACGACGGCACCCGAGCCCGGTGCCGGAAAAAAAGTTTCCGACGATCAGGCATGACCTCGCCGGGGCGGGGCACACGATGTCCGACGCACTTGGCAACTTGGAGGGGCGACATCATGACGAGCGCGACGGAGCGGACCGGCACGATCCTCGACGACGGGCGCACCCTGTCGGAGCAGGACGGCGCGCACAGCGGTGCGGGGGCTTCGGAACTGCCGTGGATCGAGGACACCGGCAAGGTGGCCCCGAAGGACGCGCGTGCTCTGTCCAAGCTCTTCCTCGACCGGCTCCAGGTGCTCGAAGAGGGCACGCACGAATACCAGTACGCACGCAACACCCTCATCGAGATGAACCTCTCGCTGGTGCGGTACGCGGCCTCGCGGTTCCGCAACCGGGGTGGTGACGACACCGAGGACATCATCCAGGTCGGCACCATCGGTCTGATCAAGGCCATCGACCGGTTCGACCTGTCCCGTGACGTCGAGTTCGCCACCTTCGCGGTCCCCTACATCGTCGGGGAGATCAAGCGCTTCTTCCGCGACACCACCTGGGCGGTGCACGTCCCGCGGCGGCTCCAGGAGCTGCGTGTCGATCTCGCGAAGGCGAAGGAGCAGCTCTCCGCGGAGCTGGACCGCGACCCGACGGTGAAGGAGCTCTCCGCCCTCCTGGACCTGCCCGAGGAGGAGATCATCGAGGGGCTCGTCGCGGCCAACGGCTATTCGGCCGGATCCCTGGACACCCCCTCGGCCGAGACGGACTCCGGAACCGACCAGCGGTCGTTCGCCGACCTGATCGGCGAGGCCGATCCCGGGATGGAGACCGTCGAGAACCTCCACACCCTGGCGCCGCTGCTCGAGCAGCTCGACGACCGTGAGCGCAGGATCGTCCAGATGCGCTTCGGCCAGGAGATGACGCAGTCCCAGATCGGCGCCGAACTCGGCGTCTCCCAGATGCACGTGTCGCGGCTGCTCGCACGCATCGTCAAGCGGCTGCGTGACGGGATGTCCGTCGAGGCGTGACCTCCGGCACATGAACACCTCCCGCCCCGCGAGCCTCTCTCCTACGGCCCGCGGGGCGGTTCGTCCGCGCTGAGACACCGCGCCCGGTCCCCGGGCAGCACCCCGACGACGCCCGACCGCATAGCGGCGGGCGTCGTTCACATATGCTGCGGGGCGACGGCGGGTGGCCCGCTCGCTCACAACGAGAGGGTGAAGCGTGGCTGAGATCCGGACCGACTCCCACGCCCGGCGTCCGGTCGAGGCTGCTTTTCCCACGCAGGCCGGACCGCTGCCGGCCGACCGGCCCTCCGTATGGGAGCTGAACGCCTCCATCCTCCTGGTCGAGGACGACGCGGGCGACGCCCTGCTCGTCGAGGAGATGCTGGCCGACGGCGAGCTGGACTCCGCGCTCACCTGGCGCAAGACCCTCACCGAGGCCCTGACCTTCCTGCGCGGGCACCGCAGACCCGTCTGCGTCCTGCTGGACCTGCACCTCCCCGACGTCCACGGACTGAGCGCCGTCACGCAGATCGTGGAGACCAGCCCGGACGCCGCCATCGTGGTGCTGACCGGTCTGGCCGAGGCCGAGGCCGGGCTCGACGCGGTGGCCACGGGTGCGCAGGACTACCTCGTCAAGGGGCGGCTCGACCCGCAGGCCCTGTCGCGCGCGGTCCGCTACGCCCTCCAGCGCAAGCAGGTCGAGCGGGCCGCGTCCGCGCTCCGCGCCAACCAGCAGATGGCCCAGGAGAACGCCCGCCTCGAACGGGGACTGCTGCCCGTACCGCTGCTGAACGACGACGCGTTCGAGGCCGTCGCCCGCTACGAGCCGGGCCGCGCACACGGACTGCTCAGCGGTGACTTCTACGACGTGGTGCAGACGGCCGACGGCACGGTCCACGCCGTGATCGGCGATGTCTCCGGGCACGGCGCGGCCGAGGCCGCGCTCGGGGTGTGTCTGCGGGTCGCCTGGCGCACCGCGGTGCTGTGCGGCACGGACCAACTGGAGCAGCTCGCACTGCTGGAGGCGATGCTCGTCGCCGAGCGGTCCGACCCCCATGTCTTCGCGACCGTCACCTCGCTCCTCTTCGCGCCGGGCGGGGACCGCGTACGGATCGTCAGGGCGGGCCACCCCGGGCTGCTGCTGCGCAACGGCACCGGAATCGAGTGGGTGGAGCCCGAGGGCGGCATCGCACTCGGACTGCTGCCCGGCCACGGGCAGTGGGTATCGACCGACCACGCGCTGGCGCCGGGCGCCGGTCTCGTACTCTTCACCGACGGCCTGTTCGAGGGGCGCACGGGACCGGACACCCGGCTGGGCGAGGAGGGCCTGCTCGCCATGGCGTGGGAACGCTCGGACCTGGCGGCCCGGCCGTTCGTCGACGCACTGGTCGCCGGTGCCGCCGAGGGCGCGGCTCCCTACGGGGGGCTCGCCGACGACGTGGCCGTGCTGCATCTCGCCTGGAGAAGGACGCCTCATGAGCAGTGACTCACGCTCACCCGACGACGTCCCGAGCATTCCCGGGCGGCTCGCGCGGCTGTCGGTCCAGAACTGGGTCCATCTGATCCTGGCCTGCTTCGTCATGGTCGTGTGCGGCTGCCTGGTCGTCGGCGGCGTCGTCCTGGCGCGAATATCCGACCGGACCACGGAGCTGGTGGACCGGATCCAGCCGGCCCGCTCCGCGTCCTTCCAGTTGCAGAACGCCCTGCTCGACCAGGAGACCGGCATCCGCGGCTACGCCCTGACCGGCGATGCCTCCTTCCTCCAGCCGTACACGACCGGGAAGCGCGACGAGGAGCGGCGTCTGGCCCGGGTCCGTTCCGCCATGGGTGGCGAGGATCCGTACGCCCGTGATCTGGACCGGATCGCCGCGGCGGCCGCGCAGTGGCGCAAGGTGCATGCCGAACCGCTGATCGCCGCCGTCCGCCGCGACGGCCCGGAGGGCCGCGCGTCCACCAGGAACGCCGGGAGCAAGGCCGCCTTCGACACACTGCGGCACCTCTACGGCGCGCAGCAGTCCCATCTCGACGTCGCCCGGGACCGCGCACGGGCCCAGCTCAACGACTCACGCGTCACCCGGGACCGGACACTCATCGCACTGGTCGTCTGCTTCGTGCTGTGCGTGGTCGCTCTCAGCCTGCTGCTCCACCGTGTGGTCGGGCGGCCGCTGAACGCCCTGGCCGAGGCCTCCCGTCGGGTGAGTTCCGGCAGCTTCCGCCGCCGGATCGACGTGCGGGGGCCCTCCGACGTGCGGGCGATGGCCGGAGCCGTCGAGGACATGCGGTGCCGGCTGGTCGAGGAGATCGACGCCTCGCAGGAGCGCGAGGACCTGCTGGCGCAGCAGACGGAGGAGCTCCGCCGCTCGAACTCCGAGCTGGAGCAGTTCGCGTACGTCGCCTCGCACGACCTCCAGGAGCCACTGCGGAAGGTCGCCTCGTTCTGCCAGCTGCTGGAGAAGCGGTACGGAACCGAGCTGGACGGGCGCGGCAAGCAGTACATCGGCTTCGCAGTCGACGGTGCCAAGCGCATGCAGGTGCTCATCAACGACCTCCTCACCTTCTCCCGGGTGGGGCGCGTCCACGACAGCTGGCACACCGTCGACCTCGACCGCTCGCTGGACCGGGCGCTGGGAAACCTGGCACTGGGCATCGAGGAGTCGGGCACCACGGTCGTGCGCGCGGACCCGCTTCCCGAGGTGGAGGGGGACGCGACGGCGCTCGGCATGATCTGGCAGAACCTGATCGGGAACGCCGTGAAGTTCCGCCGGGCGGACGAGCCGTGTGTGATCACGGTCGGCTGCGTGCGGGAGGACGACGTCTGGCACTTCACCGTGACGGACAACGGCATCGGGATCGCCCCCGAGTTCGCCGAGAAGGTCTTCGTCATCTTCCAGCGGCTGCACGCCCGCGACGAGTACGACGGGACGGGCATCGGGCTCGCCCTGTGCCGCAAGATCGTCGAGTTCCACGGCGGCCGGATCTGGCTCGATCCCGAACCCCGCCTCGGCACCCGCATCCACTTCAGCCTGCCCGCCACCGACGACTCCCCGGCCGGTGCCGGGGAGGAGACCGGCCCCACCACCGACCCCGACGACATCTCCGGAGACGCCGCGTGACCAGCCCCGCCCAGCCCATCGAGGTCCTTCTCGTCGAGGACGACGCCGGTGACGAGCTGATGACCCGTGAGGCGTTCGAGGACAACAAGATCCGCAACACCCTCCATGTGGTCCGGGACGGGCAGGAGGCACTCGACTTCCTCTACCGCCGCGGCGAGCACAGCGGGGCCCCGCGCCCCGACCTGATCCTGCTCGACCTGAATCTGCCCAAGTACGACGGGCGTCAGGTGCTGGAACGGATCAAGCAGGACCCGGAGCTCTCGCTGATTCCCGTGGTCGTACTGACGACGTCCTCCGCCGAGGAGGACATCCTGCGCAGCTACAAACTGCACGCCAACGCCTATGTCACCAAGCCCGTCGACCTCGATCAGTTCATCGCGGCCGTCCGCCAGATCGACGAGTTCTTCGTGACCGTGGTGCGGCTTCCCGGACGTTCGTAATTTCTGCCCGCATTACCCGGAGTGGGATCTCCGGACGCGGGTACACGAGGATCGAGAAGAGAGGTCGACGGCCTCACCCGCTGCGCCCTGGCTGGAGCACATGAACGATCAGGCCATCTCCCGGCCGGACGACTCCCCCACGAGTTGTCCGCCCACGGAGGCACTGCACAGCGCCGAGGTGTTCGACGGCGAGCCTGGGTGCATCTCCCAGGCGCGGGCCCTGGCCGACCGCTTTCTCGCGCGCCTGGTGTCCGAGTGGATGGCGGTGCTCGGCGCCCATACCCGTGACGACCTGATGCTCGCCGTGAGCGAGCTGGTGACCAACGCCGAGCGCTACAGCCACGGCCCCTACCTGCTGGAGCTCGAGGGAACCGCGGAACGGATCAGCGTCACGGTGTACGACAGCAGCAGCGCGCTGCCGGTCTTCTACTCCCCCGACCCGAGCAGGCTGGGCGGCCACGGCATGGAGATCATCGTGGCCCTGTGCGACCGGCTGACGGCCGAGCGGGTGCCCGTAGGCAAGCGCATCCGCGCGGAGTTCATGCTCAGCAGCTGATCCGCCCCCGCCGGGCCGCGGCCACGGGTCAGTCCTCGCTCCCCTGCCGGCCGAACCAGTCGATGCAGACCACCAGGGCGTCGTCGAGTGCCTCCGACTGCCGGTAGTCCGCGAGTTCACGCAGGACGGCTCCCGGCACCGATGCCGCGGGCAGCAGCCGGGTCGCCAGGACGGCCCGGGCCAGACCCCGTTCCACGTACGCCTCGCCGAGCGGCGAGACGGTCTCGTACACCCCGTCGCTGACGAGCAGCAGCCGGTCGCCGGGGAGCACGCGGAGGTTCTGGACGATGTACTGCGACTCCTCGAACATGCCGAGCGGCAGCTGGGCGTCCAGTTGTACGCGCGTGACCGTCCTGCCGCGCAGCCGCCACAGCTGGGGAGAGCCCGCGTCCACGGCGCCGATCGTTCCCGTGGCGAGGTCGAAGCGGAGCAGCAGCGTCGACACGTGGGCGCTGCCGCGGTGCTGGTCGTAGAGTGCCTGGTCGGCCAGGGCCGCCTGGTCCTCGATGCCGATCCCGGCCCTTCTGGCGTTGCGCAGGGCGTTCACGGTGAGGTTGGTGAGCAGGGATGCCTGGATGCCCTCGCCCATGCCGTTGGTCACGGAGACGGTCAGGTGGTCGCCGTCCGCCGCCCAGTCGAAGTTGTCCCCGTGGATCGCGTAGGCCGGCTCCAGCTGGGCCCCGATGGCGTACTCCGCGGCGGTGAACGCGCGGGCGGGGAGCAGTTGCCACTGCATCTCGGCGGCCAGGGTGAGCCGGGCGGTGCGGCGGGCCCGCTGGTAGAGGTCGGTGCCCCGTTCGGCGACGAGGATCTCGTGGCCCAGGAGGTCGGCCACGTGGGTCAGCTCGTCCATGGTCCGGGGGGTGGAGACCGCGGACGGGAGGCGGACGGTGAGGATGCCCAGGCGCTCACCGCGCACCGTCACGGGAAAGTGGTGGTCGACCGCGCCGGCGTCCCGGGCCGGTTCCTCGTGCGGGCGCTGACTGCCGAACGCACGGCCCTGCGGGCTGTTGTGCATCGACAGCGGGCCTTCGTCCCCCGGCTCGGGGGCGACGGGCTTCAGGACGGTCATCCCGTAGTCCGCCAGCAGGAGCTGCACGGACCGGGCGGCGTAAGCGGTGGCGAGTGCTCCGCGCACCGTCTCCACCAGGGCGTGCGGCGCGGCCGCGCGCACGGCTCTCTCGATTTCGGTACGGGCGTTCACGGTCTTCCGCTCATTCTTCGTCGGGTCACGGGGACGGGTCCGGGCTGACAGGAGGACGTCGTGGGTGACAGAGTGGACGGATGCCCCACCGCGCCGGTCCCCCCCACCACCTCGAGCGGGTGTCCGAGGACGTCTGCGCCGCCTCCGAACTGCTGGAGGTGTTGTGGGGCCGTGGTCAGGAGTCCGCGCCCGGGGGCTCCGTCTCGCCGCCGCAGCTGCGGGCCCTGCTCGTCATCGAGAAGCAGGAGGGCAGCAACCTCCGCTCGCTCGGTGAGGCACTCGGTTCGCGCGCTCCCTCGGTGAGCCGGCTCTGCGACCGGATGGAGGCCATGGGCCTCGTCCAGCGGGACCCGAGCCCGACGAGCCGCCGCGAGGTGGAGCTGCGGCTGACCGGCCGGGGCCGCGCCCTGCTGGAGGAGTACCGGGCGATCCGCACGCGTGAGCTCTCCGCCGTACTGGAACGGATGCAGCCCGCGGACGTGGCGGCGCTCGCCGAAGGGCTCGCCGCCTTCCGCTCGGCGGCGTCGCAGCGGCTCATCGCCGGCCGGAGTCCGGCCGACCGACTCCGCGCGGACATTGCGGACATCGCGGACAGTGCCTAGCTTCATCCCGCCCCTGCTTCCGCGTTGCTGAGGTGCTCCCGGCGGGAGCGCGCTCATTGATCACTGTGGGTACAGATTGTTGCTCCATGAAGAATGTTGTCAAATGGCAACTATTACTTCTATCGTTGGCCCACACCCGCCGCGAGCAGGGACGGACTTGCACCGGGCCGTCCACACAACCGGCGTTGTCCCCGCCACCCAGTGCATCACGAGGTGACCGTGCTCCCATCCCCCAGCGCCGGCAGAGCCATGAGAATCGTCCCACGGCAGGACCGGGGAGCGCTGGTCCTCGCCGTGACAGGTGACCTCGACATCGACAACGTCGCCCCGCTCGGCGCCGCCATGGAAGGTGCGGCGGCCGAGGGCGAGGCTCCTGTCGTCGTCGATCTCTCCGGCGTGAGCTTCGCGGATTCGACGACCGTGAACGTGCTTCTGCAGGGCCAGGCCCTGCTGGGCCCACGGCTGCGGCTGGCCGCGCCGTCGCCGTTCATGGAACGGCTCATCGGGCTGCTGCGACTGGACACGGCACTGCCGGTCTTTCCGACCGTCGCCGAGGCGGTCGACCCCCCGCTGCCGGGCTGAGGCCACGACGCCGAGCGCCCTTCCCCGTCCGAGGACGTGGAAGGGCGCTCCGCGCGTTCTGCGGG
>NZ_JBHXUW010000057.1:0-53495 GCF_042672475.1 Streptomyces sp. NPDC127177 | reverse complement strand
CTCTCGGGCTTTCCTCCGGGCGCTTCCCTTCGGTCTTGCGTTTCCGACTCTATCAGACTCTTTCGTGTCCGATTCCCGGTCGAAGCGGGCCTCGCGTTCTTTCGCTTTCCAGTTCTTCGCTTTCGCGTTTCCCTTTCCAGCGATTCCAACCTTACCAGACCCGTTTTCGTTCCGTTTCCGGTCCGAATTTGATTTCCGGTGGCCGTTGGAGTGGCCTTGCCTTTCGGCGGATCCGACTTTATCAGAAGTTCTGAGTCGGAATTTCCAACCCCCCGCAGGCGCTCGCGGCGCACGGATGCGCGCGGTGCTTCCCGGTGAGGTGGAGACGTAAACGTACTGGAGCGGGGCTCCCCGATGCAAATCGGGGGCCCCGCTCCGGAGTTCGCGCCTGTTCGGGCGTGCCGAGGTCAGACCTCGACGACGACCGGAAGGATCATCGGGCGCCGGCGGTAGGTGTCGGAAACCCACTTGCCCACCGTGCGGCGGACCAGCTGCTGGAGCTGGTGCGGCTCCATCACGCCGTCCTGCGCCGACTTGTTCAGGGCGTCCTGGACCTTCGGTACGACCGCGCTGAACGCGGAGTCGTCGATGCCGGAGCCCCGGGCCTGGATGTGGGGGCCGCCCACGATCTTGCCGGAGGAACTGTCGACCACGATGAAGACGGAGATGATGCCTTCGTCGCCCAGGATGCGGCGGTCCTTGAGGGAGGTCTCGGTGACGTCGCCGACCGAGAGGCCGTCCACGTACACATAGCCCGCCTGGACCTTGCCGACGATCTTGGCCTTGCCGTCGATCAGGTCGACGACCACGCCGTCCTCGGCGATGACGATGTGGTCCTTCGGCACGCCGGTGAGTGCGCCCAGTTCGGCGTTGGCCCGGAGGTGGCGCCATTCACCATGGACCGGCATCAGGTTCTTCGGCTTGCAGATGTTGTAGAAGTACAGCAGCTCGCCGGCCGAGGCGTGACCCGAGACGTGGACCTTGGCGTTGCCCTTGTGGACGACATTGGCGCCCCAGCGGGTCAGGCCGTTGATCACGCGGTAGACCGCGTTCTCGTTGCCGGGGATCAGCGACGACGCCAGGATGACCGTGTCGCCCTGGACGATCCGGATCTGGTGATCACGGTTGGCCATCCGGGACAGGGCCGCCATCGGCTCACCCTGCGAACCCGTGCAGACGAGCACGACCTCGTCGTCCGGCAGGTCGTCGAGGGTCTTGACGTCGACGACCAGACCCGCGGGAACCTTCAGATAGCCCAGGTCACGGGCGATGCCCATGTTCCGGACCATCGACCGTCCGACGAAGGCGACCCTGCGGCCGTATTCGTGGGCCGTGTCGAGGATCTGCTGGATGCGGTGCACGTGGCTGGCGAAGCTCGCCACGATGATCCGCTTCTGGGCATTGGCGAAGACCGTGCGAAGGACGTTCTGGATGTCCCGCTCGGGCGGTACGAAGCCGGGGACCTCCGCGTTCGTCGAGTCGGAGAGCAGAAGGTCGATGCCCTCCTCGCTCAGCCGTGCGAACGCGTGCAGGTCGGTGAGCCGGCCGTCCAGCGGGAGCTGGTCCATCTTGAAGTCACCGGTGGCGACGGCCATGCCCGCGGGGGTGCGGATGGCGACCGCGAGAGCGTCCGGGATGGAGTGGTTGACCGCGATGAACTCGCAGTCGAAGACGCCGATGCGCTCGCGCTGCCCCTCGGTGACCTCAAGGGTGTACGGACGGATGCGGTGCTCCTGGAGCTTCGCCTCGATGAGCGCGAGGGTCAGCTTGGAGCCGATCAGGGGGATGTCCGGCTTCAGACGCAGCAGATACGGGACACCACCGATGTGGTCCTCGTGGCCGTGCGTGAGGACGATGCCCTCGATGTCGTCGAGGCGGTCCCGGATCGTCGTGAAGTCCGGAAGGATCAGGTCGATTCCGGGCTGCTCCTCCTCGGGGAAGAGGACGCCGCAGTCGACGATGAGCAGGCGTCCGCCGTACTCGAAGACCGTCATGTTGCGGCCGATTTCGCCGAGGCCGCCCAGCGGGGTGACCCGAAGGCCGCCCTTCGGGAGCTTCGGCGGGGTGCCGAGTTCGGGATGCGGATGACTCAAAAGACTCTCCTTACCACACGCGCCACGTACCGCTTGGGCACGTGGCGCGCATGTCATTCGTGCACTTGCTGTTGTCTTGGGGTGTTGCCGTGTTGCCCTCTTGCGAGTGTTCTTCGCGTATTCAGTTGTGAAGTCCGTGGTTACAGCTGTACCCCACCGGCAGCGAGATCGATCTTGAGCTGCGCCGTTTCATGTGCGGTGAGTTCCACCAGCGGGAGCCGCAGCGGGCCCGCGGGAAGACCCTGGAGGGTCAGCGCGGCCTTGGTGGTGATCACGCCCTGGGTGCGGAACATGCCGGTGAAGACGGGCAGCAGCTTCTGGTGGATCTCGGTGGCCTTCTGGACGTCGCCGCCGAGGAATGCCTCCACGAGCGCCCGCAGGTCGGGGGTGACGACATGGCCAACGACGGAGACGAGACCGACCGCGCCGACCGAGAGGAGCGGGAGGTTCAGCATGTCGTCGCCCGAGTACCAGGCGAGGCCCGACTGGGCGATGGCCCAGCTGGCCCGGCCGAGGTCGCCCTTGGCGTCCTTGTTGGCGACGATGCGGGGGTGCTCGGCGAGCCGCACCAGCGTCTCTGTGTCGATCGGCACACCGCTGCGGCCGGGGATGTCGTAGAGCATCACCGGCAGAGCGGTGCTGTCCGCGATCGCCGTGAAGTGCCGCAGCAGACCCTCCTGCGGCGGCTTGTTGTAGTACGGCGTCACGGCGAGGAGGCCGTGGGCACCTGTGCGCTCGGCCGTACGAGCGAGCTCGACGCTGTGGCGGGTGTCATTGGTGCCGATGCCGGCGACGACGTGCGCCCGGTCCCCCACCGCCTCCAGCACAGCCCTTACGAGCTGGTCTTTCTCCGCGTCGCTTGTGGTCGGGGACTCGCCGGTGGTGCCGTTGATGATCAGGCCGTCGTTGCCTGCGTCCACCAGATGGGTGGCGAGCCGCTGCGCACCGTCGAGGTCGAGTGCGCCGTCCGCCGTGAAGGGCGTGACCATAGCGGTGAGGACCCGCCCGAAGGGGGTCTGCGGAGTGGAGATCGGAGCCATGGGTAACACGCTACTCGTTGCTCGGCGCCGGGTGTCCCCTCGGGGGGACAAGCGATAGGAGCCCGGCACTGCCTGCTCGGGGGTTCAAGCAGTGCCGGGTCCGTTTGATCAGCCTAGATGAACTTCACGAAACGCCGCAATACGGACACCGCCTATGGAGCGACGCGTCCGTTTTTGTTGAAGGCTGCATGGGTGAGCGGCATGAGCTCCGCCCAGTGGGCCTCCATCTGCTGGCCGACCATCTCGATCTCGCGCTGCGGGAAGGACGGAACCTTCGCCAGCTCGTGCTGGGTGCGCAGGCCGAGGAAATGCATCAGCGAACGGGCGTTGCACGTGGCGTACATCGAGGAGAACAGGCCGACCGGGAGGACCGCGCGGGCGACCTCACGGGCCACGCCCGCGGCGAGCATCTCCTGGTAGGCCTCGTACGCCTGGCGGTACGAGTCCTCCATGACGCGGCCGGTGAGCTCCTGCTGGGCCTCGGTGCCCTCGACGAACTCGTACTTGCCGGGACGGCCCTGCTGGACGAGCTTGCGGGACTCCCCCGGTACGTAGAAGACCGGCTCCAGCTCCCTGTAGCGGCCCGATTCCTCGTTGTACGACCAGCCGACGCGGTGCCGCATGAACTCGCGGAAGACGAAGATCGGGGCGCTGATGAAGAAGGTCATCGAGTTGTGCTCGAACGGGCTTCCGTGCCGGTCCCGCATCAGGTAGTTGATGAGCCCCTTGGAGCGCTCAGGATCCTTGGTGATCTCCTCCAGGGACTGCTCACCGGCCGTGGAGACACGGGCGGCGAACAGCACGTCGGAATCGCCTGCGGCGTGTTTCACCAGGTCAACGGTGACGTCGCTGCGGAAGCTGGGCTTTGCGGGCTCGGGGGTCTCGGTCACCGGCGGGGTCCTTCCAATGGCGTCGCTCGGGCGGCGCCCACTCTACGGGCCGCCACTGACAACGCCGTCCGCACCGCCCGTTCGAGGATTTCTTCGACCAATTCGGCGATTCGGGGCACCGATCGGGCTCGCCGTGCGTCTGACTCAATAGCACCACCCGACACAGAGTTCAAGGAGAGCAACCTCATGTTCCGCCGGCGTGAATCCGTCCCGTTCTCGTTCGTCGCCGAGGCCGACCGATTCCGCAGTAACGTCACACCACCGCCCCGGGAGCGCAGCAGCCTCTCCGAGCTGGCGGGCCGCAGCCTCGTAGGGCTGGCCGTGATCGCCGGCCTCGCCGGATCGCTGGTCCTCGGCCTCCCCGCACTGGCACCCGACCAGTCGCACGCGCACAGTCAGCAGACCGAGGCCGCGCGGGGGCACTGACTCGTACGGACCCCCTGGGGTGGTACGGCCGGTCACCTCCTCGGTAGCCTCACCGGGCACAGCAATCGAGCGTGCTTGTGAGTGAGGATCAGTCGTGCCCCTGCCCTTCCTGACGGCCGACCGCGCGTTTGACGCGAGCGCTGAGGATGTCGCGCTGCCGTTCGACGACCACGACAGCTGGCGGCGTCCCTACCGTCCGGGACCGTGGCGGGTCGCTGCTGCGGCCACCATGCTGCTGCTTGCCTCGTTCATCCTGTTCGCGGGGATGATCATCGCGTTCGCCGGGGCGATGCCCGGTGCGGGCGCCTGTCTCGCGCTCGCCCTCGCGGTGATCATCTGCGCTCTGCGGATGCTGCGGATCGGCGCCTGGGTGAGCCGGCACGGCATCCGCCGGGTCGGCTTCTTCCGGACGACGACAGTGCCGTGGAGCCGTGCAACGGCGGTCCGTACAGTGCAGCAGCCGGTGAAGTGGCTCGGGTTCCCTCGGACGGTTCAGGGCCAGGCGCTGATCGTTGTGCGAAGGGGTGGCGATGCGGTGCCGCCGTTGCTCACGGACTCCAACGCGGACTTCTTGACGCGGGGGGAGGCGTTCGATCGGGCTGCGGACACGATTGAGGCCTGGGGGGACGAGTACCGGCAGCGTTAGCCTTTGCGGGCCTTGCCGCCCGGCGACCGGGTTTCCCTCGGTCGCCGGGCGGCTGTTTTCTGCCCTCGGTCGCCGGACGGGCTCGAAGGACTGTCCTCAAACGCCGGACGGGCTGGATTTGCCCGACGGACTCGGTGATTCTGCAGGACTCAGGACTCGAGGTACCGGACAGGCTGGATCTGTCCGACGGACTCGGTGTGTCTGCAGGACTCGAGGTACCGGACGGGCTGGATTTGTCCGACGAGCTCGGTGATTCTGCAGGACTCGAGGTATCGGGTCAGCTTGATTTGCCCGACCGGCTCGATGCGTCTGCCGGGGCGGTGGCTTCCGGGGTGAGGGCTTCGTTGTTGTGCAGGGTGATGGCTCGTTGCATGGTCTTGCGGGCCCTCGGGGTGTCCCTGGCGTCCTGGTAGGCCACGGCCAGGCGGAACCAGCAGCGCCAGTCGTCCGGGGTGTCCTCCGTCTCCGCCTGGCGGCGTGCGAAGGCCGCGTCGGCGGAGTCGCGGTCGATGCGGCCGCTCGGGGTGCGGATCAGGTCGTCGACCGGCAGCCCGCCCTCGGCGTCGAGTTCGGCGGCCAGGGCGTTGGCCCTCCGGACGAACTGGGTGTTCTTCCAGAGGAACCAGATTCCGATCAGCGGCAGGATCAGCACGGCGACCCCGAAGGTCACCGTGAGCAGAGTGCCGTGCCGGATGAGCAGGACGCCACGGCTGCCGGCCAGGGCGAAGTAGAAGACCAGGACGGCAGCGGTGACGACGTAAGTGATCTTTGCGCGCATGGCGTGGGCTCAGTCAGTTCAGGTCGAGGAAGTTTTCCAGGCCGAACGTGAGGCCCGGGGTGGTCGCCACGCGGCGCGCGCCGAGCAGGATGCCCGGCATGAAGCTGCTGTGGTGCAGCGAGTCGTGCCGGATGGTGAGGGTCTCGCCCTCTCCCCCCAACAGCACCTCCTGGTGGGCCAGGAGGCCGCGGAGCCGGACCGAGTGGACGGGGATCCCGTCGACGTCCGCTCCGCGCGCCCCGTCCAGCGCCGTGGCGGTGGCGTCCGGCTGGGGCGCGGAGCCTGCCTCCCGGCGGGCCTCGGCGATGAGCTGGGCGGTGCGCGCGGCCGTGCCGGAGGGGGCGTCGGCCTTGTTCGGGTGGTGCAGCTCGATGACCTCGACAGACTCGAAGTAGCGGGCTGCCTGCTGGGCGAACTTCATGGTGAGGACCGCGCCGATGGAGAAGTTCGGGGCGATGAGCACGCCGGTCTCCGGGGAACCGGAGAGCCGGCTGGTCAGCTGCGCGAGCCGTTCGTCGGTCCAGCCGGTGGTACCGACCACGGCGTGGATGCCGTGCCGGACGCAGAAGTCGAGGTTCTCCATCACCGATGCGGGGGTGGTGAGCTCGACGACGACCTGGGCTCCGGTCTCCGTGAGGGTCTCCAGCTTGTCGCCGCGGCCCAGTGCGGCCACCAGCTCCAGGTCGTCGGCGGCCTCGACCGCTCGTACCGCCTCGGAGCCGATACGGCCCCTGGCCCCGAGAACGGCCACGCGCAGCTTGCTCATTGCTCTGCTTCCTTACGGGAGGATTTAGGAGACCGCTTCTTCGAGGCGGTCGGCCTGCTTGTCCTTGAGCGGGCCGATGACGGAGAGCGAGGGGCGGTGTCCGAGGACCTCGCCCGCCACCGACCGGACGTCGTCCGGGGTGACCTGCGCGATACGGGCCAGCATGTCGTCGACGGACATCTGCTCGCCCCAGCACAGTTCGCTCTTGCCGATGCGGTTCATCAGGGCGCCGGTGTCCTCCAGGCCGAGGACGGTGGAGCCGGAGAGCTGCCCGATGGCGCGGCTGATCTCCTCGTCGTCCAGTCCGTCCGACGCGACCCGGTCCAGCTCGTCGCGGCAGATCTTGAGGACGTCGTGGACCTGGCTCGGGCGGCAGCCCGCGTACACGCCGAAGAGGCCGCAGTCCGCGAAGCCCGATGTGTACGAGTACACGCTGTAGGCGAGGCCGCGCTTCTCCCGTACCTCCTGGAAGAGGCGGGAGCTCATTCCGCCGCCGAGGGCGGTGTTGAGTACGCCGAGTGCCCAGCGGCGCTCGTCGGTGCGGGCCAGTCCAGGCATACCGAGGACGACGTGGGCCTGTTCGGTCTTGCGGTTGAGCAGTTCGACCCTGCCCGCGGTGCGCAGTGTGCGCGAGCCCTCGCGCGGCGGCGTGGGGACGGCGTCGGTGCGGGTCAGGGCACCGGCGCGTTCGAAGGCCTTGCGGACCTGGCGTACGACCGTGGCGTGGTCGACGTTGCCCGCGGCCGCGACGACCAGGTGCGTGGGGTCGTAGTGCTTCTTGTAGAAGCGGGCGATCTGGGCGCGGTCCAGCGCGTTGACGGTGTCGACGGTGCCGAGGACCGGGCGGCCGAGCGGGGTGTCACCGAGCATGGTGTGCGCGAACAGGTCGTGCACACAGTCGCCGGGATCGTCCTCCGTCATCGCGATCTCCTCGAGGATGACGCCGCGTTCGGCGTCGACGTCCTCGGAGGCGATCAGCGAGCCGGTCAGCATGTCGCAGACGACGTCGATGGCCAGCGGCAGGTCCGTGTCGAGGACCCGCGCGTAGTAGCAGGTGTACTCCTTCGCCGTGAAGGCGTTCATCTCGCCGCCGACCGCGTCGATGGCGGAGGAGATGTCGAGGGCGCTGCGCTCGGCGGTGCCCTTGAAGAGGAGGTGTTCGAGGTAGTGGGTCGCGCCGTTCAGGGTCGGGGTCTCGTCGCGTGATCCGACGTTGGCCCAGATACCGAAGGTGGCGGAGCGTACGGAGGGCAGGGTCTCGGTGACGATGCGCAGGCCGCCGGGGAGGACCGTGCGGCGGACTGTGCCGATGCCGTTGCTGCCCTTGAGGAGTGTTTGGGTACGGGCGACGGCCCGCGCCTCCGAGGAGGTGCGGGCCGTCGTCGCGGAACTACGGGACGTCACTTGTCGGTGTCGTCCTTCTTCTCGTCCTCTTCACCCTCGATGACGGGGATGAGGGAGAGCTTGCCGCGGGAGTCGATCTCGGCGATCTCGACCTGGACCTTGGCACCGACGCCGAGAACGTCCTCGACGTTCTCCACGCGCTTGCCACCGGCGAGCTTGCGGATCTGCGAGATGTGCAGCAGGCCGTCCTTGCCGGGCATCAGGGAGACGAACGCACCGAAGGTGGTGGTCTTGACGACCGTACCCAGGTAGCGCTCGCCGACCTCCGGCATGGTCGGGTTGGCGATCGCGTTGATCGTGGCGCGCGCGGCCTCGGCCTGCGAGCCCTGCTGGGCACCGATGTAGATGGTGCCGTCGTCCTCGATCGTGATGTCGGCGCCGGTGTCCTCCTGGATCTGGTTGATCATCTTGCCCTTGGGGCCGATGACCTCACCGATCTTGTCCACCGGGATCTTGACGGTGATGATCCGCGGGGCGTTCGGGGACATCTCGTCCGGGACGTCGATGGCCTCGTTCATCACGTCGAGGATGTGGAGGCGGGCGTCACGGGCCTGCTTCAGCGCGGCGGCCAGGACCGAGGCGGGGATGCCGTCGAGCTTGGTGTCGAGCTGGAGCGCGGTCACGAACTGCTTCGTACCGGCGACCTTGAAGTCCATGTCACCGAACGCGTCCTCGGCACCGAGGATGTCGGTGAGGGCGACGTAGTGGGTCTTGCCGTCGATCTCCTGCGAGATCAGGCCCATGGCGATACCGGCGACGGCGGCCTTGAGGGGCACACCGGCGTTCAGCAGCGACATGGTGGAGGCGCAGACCGAGCCCATGGACGTCGAGCCGTTGGAGCCCAGCGCCTCGGAGACCTGGCGGATCGCGTAGGGGAACTCCTCGCGCGACGGCAGCACCGGCACGATGGCGCGCTCGGCGAGCGCTCCGTGGCCGATCTCGCGGCGCTTGGGCGAGCCCACGCGGCCGGTCTCACCGACGGAGTACGGCGGGAAGTTGTAGTTGTGCATGTAGCGCTTGCGGGTCACCGGGGAGAGGGTGTCCAGCTGCTGCTCCATGCGGAGCATGTTGAGGGTGGTGACGCCCAGGATCTGGGTCTCGCCACGCTCGAAGAGCGCCGAGCCGTGCACGCGCGGGATGGCCTCGACCTCGGCGGCGAGCGTACGGATGTCCGTGACGCCGCGGCCGTCGATGCGGACCTTGTCCTTGATGACGCGCTCGCGGACCAGCTTCTTGGTCAGCGCGCGGTAGGCACCGGAGATCTCCTTCTCGCGGCCCTCGAAGGCCGGGAGGAGCTTCTCGCCCGCGATCTCCTTGATGCGGTCGAGCTCCGCCTCGCGCTCCTGCTTGCCGGCGATGGTGAGTGCCTTGGCGAGCTCGGTGCTGACGGCCTTGGTGAGCGCCTCCAGGACGTCGTCCTGGTAGTCGAGGAAGACCGGGAACTCGCCGGTGGGCTTGGCGGCCTTGGCGGCGAGGTCCGACTGGGCCTTGCAGAGCGACTTGATGAAGGGCTTCGCGGCCTCGAGACCGGCGGCGACGACCTCTTCGGTCGGGGCCTCGGCGCCGTCCTTGACGAGCTGGATGGTCTTCTCGGTGGCCTCGGCCTCGACCATCATGATCGCGACGTCGCCGTCCTCCAGGACGCGACCGGCGACGACCATGTCGAAGACGGCGTCCTCGAGCTCGGTGTGCGTCGGGAAGGCGACCCACTGGCCCTTGATCAGGGCGACGCGGGTGGCGCCGATCGGGCCGGAGAAGGGCAGGCCCGCCAGGATCGTGGAGGCGGAGGCGGCGTTGATCGCGACCACGTCGTACAGGTGGTCGGGGTTGAGCGCCATGATCGTCTCGACGATCTGGATCTCGTTGCGCAGGCCCTTCTTGAAGGAGGGGCGCAGCGGGCGGTCGATCAGGCGGCAGGTGAGGATCGCGTCCTCGGAGGGGCGGCCCTCCCGGCGGAAGAAGGAGCCGGGGATCTTGCCGGCGGCGTACTGCCGCTCCTCGACGTCCACCGTGAGGGGGAAGAAGTCGAGCTGGTCCTTGGGCCGCTTGGAAGCGGTGGTGGCCGACAGCACCATGGTGTCGTCGTCCAGGTACGCGACGGCGGAGCCGGCGGCCTGCTTGGCCAGGCGGCCCGTCTCGAAGCGGATGGTGCGGGTGCCGAAGGTTCCGTTGTCGATAACGGCCTCGGCGTAGTGGGTCTCGTTCTCCACTAGTGTTTTCTCCATACTCGTCGTCTTTCGTCCTGTCGCCCGTGTGGCGGAGGACGGTGCGGAGAGGCGCACCGTGTGTGCGGGGCCGGTCTTCGATCGAAGCTCCCGGGCGTTGTCCCGGGGGCCACTACCGAGGACCGGCGGCGGCCGTGGGGCGCCTCTCCTCGTCTGGTGTTGTACGTCCAGGTTACTGAGCTTGACCCAGGTCCCGCACGTACGGCAAAGGGAGCGGTCCCCTGGAAGTGGGCACCGCTCCCTTCATCAGCGTCTTTACTTGGCGCCGCCGGCCGCGCCACGGCGGATGCCGAGGCGGTCGACGAGCGCACGGAAGCGCTGGATGTCCTTCTTGGCCAGGTACTGCAGAAGGCGGCGACGCTGGCCGACCAGGATCAGCAGACCACGACGGGAGTGGTGGTCGTGCTTGTGCGTCTTGAGGTGCTCGGTCAGGTCCGAGATGCGGCGGGAGAGCATGGCCACCTGAACCTCGGGGGAACCGGTGTCGCCCTCCTTCTGCGCGAACTCGGTCATGATCTGCTTCTTCGTAGCGGCGTCGAGCGGCACGCGGTACTCCTCTATGTGTTCGATGCGCCCACGAGTGCCCCTGGTCTTGATCTCAGGGGAGCTTGAGTGACTCGGGAGCGAAGGTCCGATGAGCGCAGCTCCCAGAACGAACCGGGAACGCGTACACAAACGGCCACAGCCAGACTACCAGCCGTTCGGAGCGCCCTTGACGGGGCTCAGCCGGTGAGGGCCCTGGCCCTGGCGAAGACGTCCAGGACGGCCAGGCAGAGCGGGACCAGGGAGAGCAGGATCGCGCTCTCGGCCAGGTCCAGGAGCCGGCCCCAGAGCGGGGAGAGTCCCTTGCGCGGCACGGTCAGGGCGACCGCCGTGAGCAGGGCGGCGCCGGCGGCCACGGCTACGGAGAGCCACATCGTACGGACGTCGAGGGCGCCCCGGTCGCCGGACCTGGCGAGCTCCCGCAGCAGGTCGGCGGGTGGGTTCAGCGCGAGGCCGGTGATCAGCAGGGCGATGGCGGCGGCGCCGGCCGCCAGCAGGCAGGTGATCTGTGAGGTGTAACGGAAGAGCCGGGCGCGCAGCAGCAGCGCGAGTCCGGCGGCCAGGGCCAGCAGCCGGCCCCAGGCGTTGTCGGAGAAGGCGAGTGCCGCGGCGGACGCGGTGACGACGGCCGCGCAGCCGGCGGTGAGGCCGAGCAGCAGTTCGTGGCCGCGGCGGGCGCGGTCTGCGATGCCGTCGGCGTCGATGGGCAGGCCCGGGGTGCCGTCCCCGCCGTCCGGGCCGTCGGCGGGGTCGCCGTAGCCGCCGGGGGCGGGGCGGGGTGCGGCGTATCCGATGGGCAGTCGGGCGAAGCGGGCGGAGAGGCCGGGCAGGAAGGCGACGAGTCCGAGGGCGGCCGGGGCGCAGACGGCGGCGGCCCCGGTGGCGGAGGCCTCGGTGAGTATCGCGACGAAGGCCGCCAGTGTGCCGGCGGTGGCGAGGAGGGTCGTCGCGACGAAGGGGGCGTCGCCGCTGCGCGTCAGGGCGACCAGGACGACCGAGGCGACCAGCACGGTGACGCAGCCGAGCAGGAACTGCAGCCTGCCCGGGTCCTGGCCGGCGTCCGGCCCGACGATGCCGGAGCCCGCGACGAGGAGGAGGGGCAGTGCGCCGAGGCCGAGTGCCACGGCGGTGGCGCGGTCCGCGTAGACGCGGGCCCGCACCCCGGCGAAGGCGGTGAGCAGCGCCCCCGCGCAGCCGGCGATGGTGCCGGGCAGTCCGTGCATGTCGTGGTGGGCCGGGTCGGCGGACCACAGGACGAGGGCCATCAGGGCGAGCAGGGCGACGGCTCCCGCCAGTCCGGCGCCGCGCAGCAGGTCGTCGCTCCAGAGGTGGCGGTCGCGGCCGACGGCCGAGGCGACGGCGTCGGAGACGTCGTCGAAGACGGCGGGCGGCAGGGAGCGGGCGAAGGGGCGCAGCAGGAGGAGTTCGCCGTCGAGCACCTGCTGGGCCGCGAGGGTCCCGGAACTGTCGAGGACCGTGCCGTCGCGGCGTACGAGGTGGTGTCCGGTGGGGGTGCCCGCCGGCTGGGTCCGGCCGGTAAGGCGGAGGATCTCCGGGTAGATGTCGGCGACGGCGATGTCCTCGGGCAGTGCCACGTCGATCCGGCTGTCGGGCGCCACGACGGTGACCCGGCAGAAGCCGGTCGCTGCGGTCGTACTCACGTGTCTGGATCCCCCTGGTTCGCGGTGCCGCAACCGTCCGCGGGCAAGCCTACCGGGGCGGGTGAACGGCTCCCGGCACGTAGGATCACCGTCGCGCGGAGGCCAGTCCGCGAGCAGAGGCAGCCACGGGGGCGCCGGTGCGGTCCACCCGGTCATCCCGTCCGCACCGAGGGATTGATGTTCCGGTGAGCCAGATCGTCGTGAAGCGACCACCGCGGTCCCTGCCGCCGGAAGTCCCCACGGACGCGTTGACGTTGACGGCGCCGCCCGGACTGCCGCGCGGGCAGCGGGAGGGCCTGCTGATGCAGCTCCTGCCTGTGCTGGGCATGGCGTCCTCGGTGGTCTTCTTCTTCTCTCCGCAGGCTCCCGCGTTCATGCGGGTCATGGGTGTGCTGATGCTGGTGTCGACGCTCGGCATGGTCGTCGCGCAGCTGGTCCGCTACCGGCGGGGTTCGCAGGGGCAGTTGGCGGAGGTCCGGCGCGACTACCTCAAGTACCTGGCGCGGACGCGGCGGACGGTGCGCCGGACCGCGCGTGCCCAGCGGGACGCGCAGTTGTACCTGCAGCCCGCTCCCGAGCAGCTGTGGTCGGTGGCGGCCGATCCCGCCCGGGTGTGGGAACGGCGTTCCGGCGACGGGGACTTCGGCCAGGTGCGGGTCGGGCTCGGGACGCAGTTGCTGTCGACGCCGCTGGAGGCGGCGGACTCCGCTCCGGTGGATGAGCTGGACCCGCTGTGCGCGGGTGCGATGCAGCGGTTCCTGGCGGTGCACGGCTCGTTGGACGGACTGCCGATGGCCGTCTCGATGCGGGCGTTCTACCACGTCACGGTCTCCGGCAGGCCGGAGTCCGCGCAGTCCGCGGCGCGGGCGATGGTGGCCCAGTTGGTGACGCTGCACTCTCCGGAGGATCTGGTGGTCGCGGTCGTGGCGGGGCCGGGTGCGGTGGCGCGCTGGGAGTGGACGAAGTGGCTGCCGCATGTGCAGGTGCCGGGGCAGGTGGACGGGGCCGGGTCGAAGCGGCTGTTCGGGGCGGGGCCGGACGAGGTCGAGGGGTTGCTCGCGCCCTGGCTCGATGGGCGGCCTCGATTCGGCCGGGAGGGCGGGCCGGTGCCGGACCGTCCGCACGTCGTGGTCGTGCTGGACGGTGGCGGGGTGCCGCCGGACTCGGTGCTGGCGGCGGCCGAGGGGCTGAAGGGCGTGACGGTCATCGAGGTGGTGTCGGGCGAGCTCGGCGCGGCGCGCGGCGGTCTCTCCATGGTGGTGCGGCCCGGGCTGCTGCGGCTGGAGTCCGGGACGGGGCGGGTGTACGAGGGGGTGCCGGACGGTCTCGCGCTGCCGGCTGCCGAGGCGCTGGCCCGGCAGCTGGCGCCGCTGCGGGCCGGCGGAGGTGATGACGGCGAACCGCTGCTCGCCGAGCTGGATTTCACCGATCTGCTGAGTCTGGGTGACGCGGATTCGGTCGATGTGGCGCGTACGTGGCGGCCGCGGTCGGCCTCCGAGCGGCTGCGGGTGCCGATCGGGGTGGGCGAGGACGGTCTACCGGTGATGCTGGACCTGAAGGAGGCGGCGCAGGAGGGCATGGGGCCGCACGGGCTCTGTGTCGGCGCGACGGGTTCCGGGAAGTCGGAGCTGCTGCGGACGCTTGTGCTGGGGCTCGCGGTCACGCACCCCTCCGAGACGCTGAACTTCGTGCTCGCGGACTTCAAGGGCGGCGCGACGTTCGCCGGTATGTCGCACCTGCCGCACGTGGCCGCGGTCATCACCAATCTGGCCGACGATCTGACGCTGGTCGACCGGATGGGCGACGCGATCCGTGGTGAGCTCCAGCGCCGCCAGGAGCTGCTGCGCTCGGCGGGCAACTACGCCGGCGTCCACGAATACGAGAAGGCCCGTGCGGCGGGCGCGGCGCTCGAGCCGCTGGCCTCGCTGGTCCTGGTCATCGACGAGTTCTCCGAACTGCTGACAGCCAAGCCGGACTTCATCGACATGTTCATCCAGATCGGCCGGATCGGCCGTTCGCTCGGGGTGCATCTGCTGCTGGCCTCGCAGCGCCTGGAGGAGGGCAGGCTGCGGGGTCTGGACACCTACCTCTCGTACCGGATCGGGCTGCGGACGTTCTCGGCGGCGGAGTCGCGCAGCGCGCTGGGTGCGGCGGACGCCTACCACCTGCCGTCCGTGCCCGGCTCCGGCTATCTGAAGGCCGGTACGGAGGGGATGACCCGGTTCAAGGCGGCGTACGTCTCGGGGCCGTACCGCACCGGCGGTCCCGCCCGGCCGGCCGGGCGGCTTCCGGCCGGGCGACGGGCTGCCGTGTTCAGTGCGCTGCCCGTGCCGGTGGAGCACCCGGCGCCGGACCCGGTGCCCGCGGCGTCCGTCGGGGCTGACGCCCGGGACGGGGCGCTCGCCGACACCGTCCTCGATGTGATCGTGCGGCGGCTGGAGGGGCAGGGGGTGCCCGCCCATCAGGTGTGGCTGCCGCCGTTGGACCGGGCGCCGGCGCTGGACCGGCTGCTGCCGGGGCTGGCGACCAGTACCGATCGCGGGTTCACCGCCACGGAGTACAGCCGGCCCGGTGGGCTGACCGTCCCCCTCGGTCTGGTCGACAAGCCGTTCGAGCAGCGGCGGGAGGTGCTGTACCGGGACTTCTCCGGTGCGGCGGGGCACATGATGGTGGTCGGCGGCCCGCAGTCCGGCAAGTCGACGCTGCTGCGGACGCTGATCGCGTCGTTCGCACTCACCCACACCCCGCGCGAGGTCCAGTTCTACGGACTCGACTTCGGGGGTGGCGGACTGGCCTCGCTGGCGGACCTGCCGCATGTCGGCGGTATCGCCGCACGGCTGGACCCGGAGCGGGTACGGCGTACGGTCGCCGAGGTGGCGGGGGTGCTGGCCCGGCGCGAGGAGTTCTTCCGCGACCGGGCGATCGACTCGGTCGCCACCTACCGGCACCTGCGCGCGCTCGGTGAACTGCCCGGGGAGGCTTGGGGCGATGTCTTCCTGGTCATCGACGGCTGGAGCGCGTTCCGGACCGAGTACGAGGGGCTTGAGCAGGTCGTCACCGACATCGCCGCACGCGGTCTCGGCTACGGCGTCCATGTCGTGCTGTCGGCGGCGCGCTACATGGAGGTGCGTGCCGCGCTGAAGGACCAGATCCTGGGGCGGCTCGAACTGCGGCTCGGCGACGCCATGGACTCCGAGTTCGACCGCCGGGTCGCTGCCCGCGTTCCGACGGGGGTGCCCGGCCGTGGTCAGGTGGCGGAGAAGCTGCACTTCATGGGCGCGCTGCCGCGTATCGACTCCGGCGCCGGCGCGGCGGATCTGGCCGACGGCACGGCGGCGCTGACCGGGGCGGTGCGGGCCGGCTGGGCGGGGCCACCGGCCCCGGCCGTACGGCTGCTGCCGCACAGGCTGCCCGCGGACCAGCTGCCCAAGGGGTTCGAGTTCCCGCGGCGGGGGATCGCGATCGGTATCGACGAGACCGAACTGGAGCCGGTGTTCGTCGACTTCGACACCGATCCGTTCTTCCTCGTCTTCGGTGACAGCGAGTCGGGGAAGACCGGTCTGCTGCGGCTGATCGCGAAGCAGCTCGCGGAGCGCCACTCCCCCGACGAGGCGAAGTTCGTCGTCGGCGACTACCGGCGGTCGCTGCTGGGCGCGCTGCCGGAGAGCCATCTGCTGGAGTACGCGCCGACGGCGGACGCGATGCGGACGCATATGGAGGCGCTTGCGGGGGTGTTCGCACGCCGGCAGCCTCCGGCGGACGTCAGCCCGCAGCAGTTGCGCGAACGCAGCTGGTGGACGGGTCCGCAGATCTTCGTCATCGTCGACGACTACGACCTGGTGGCGACGGGCGCGGGCAGTCCGCTGGCCCCGCTGGCGGAGTACCTGCCGTTCGCCCGGGACGCGGGGGTGCGTTTCGTCATCGCGCGCGGTTCGGCGGGGGCCTCCCGCTCCATGTACGAGGGGTTCATGCAGCGGATCAAGGAGCTGGGCGCCCAGGGTGTCGTGCTGTCCGGCGATCCGGCCGAGGGCGATCTGATCGGTTCGGTGCGGGGACGTCCGATGCCACCGGGGCGCGGGTACTTCGCGACCCGGCGCCGGGGCAGTCCGCTGGTGCAGACGGGGTGGACGCCGGAGCGGCACTGACCCGGCGCGGGAGGGCCGGCACGGGGGTGGGAGAGCACATCCGCGCGCCCCGCGCTGCGGAATCGGTGACGGGATCCCTCGTCGGGACGGGCCCTGTACCGTGCCGTACAGAGCCACGTACGGAGAGGAACCCTTGACGATGGGCACGCAGGCGGAGAAGGACGAGCTGTACGCACTCGACATCTCGGGGGTGGAATGGCTGAGCGCGCCGGGCACCGAGGACGCCGAGGAACGGGTCGAGATCGCGCATCTGCCGGGCGGGGCCGTCGCGATGAGGTCCTCGCTGGATCCGGAGACCGTACTGCGTTACACCGAGGCCGAGTGGCGCGCGTTCGTACTGGGTGCCAGGGACGGCGAGTTCGACCTCACGTAGCGGCGCGACGGGGCACCGCGGCGCTACGCACAATGGGCACGTTCGGGTGAACGTGCCCATGGCCGTGCGTGCCGCCCCCGTGGTGTCCGTGCGGCCCGGCCCTCAGTACGCCTCGGTGAACAGGCGGGAGGACTTCAGGTCCGTGGACCGGTAGTGGTCCTTGCCGGTCTCGACGATCCTCGCGACCTGTTCCAGCCGGCTCTTCATGTCATCGGCCCTGCCGCGGTACTTGTTCTGGAGCGTCACGTACTCGCGGTGCGCCTCACCGTCCCAGGTGTCGGTGACGACCTTGAGCGCGGTGTCCATCTCCTCGAGGTCGCGGCAGATGTTCCGCGACACCGCGCGGATGCGGTTCGCCATCTCCTGGACGCTCTCGTACCTGACCTTGGTGTGCGGGTCGTGACCCATCCGGTCTCTCCTCTGGCTCGCTGTGGCGGAAGGTGTGCGGCGGTGCGGCTCAGACGCCGTTCAGCCCGGAGGTGCCGGCCGGGGCGGCCGGTTCCTTCACCGAGTTGAAGGCCGCGCGGACCTCCTCGTCGTTGGCGTTGCTGAGGTTCTTGGTGGTGCCCACGGCGTTGTGCAGCACGTTGAGGAGGCGGCGGATCCCGTCGTGGTCCTCGTTGATCACGAGCTGTGCGGACGTGAACCCCGATGCGCCGACGCCGGTCCAGCCCGCACCGGCCGTGGCGAGGATGTCGGCCAGCTCCCTGGACTGTCTGGACACTGCCTCGGCGGTGTTGATGATCTTGTTCTTGGCCTGGACGATCGGATCGTCGGCAAGTCCGAAGCCGCCTGCGGGGTTGGTCATCCGGAGGTCCTGTCTCTCGGTTCAGGGACCTGTCCGCCGGACGCGGCCAGGTATCCGGTAGGTGAATTCCCGTATCAGCCTAGCCATTTCACCATCCCTCCCCGGCTGCGGCTTTTGCGTGGGGAGTACCCTTGATGCCCCTCTCAGCCGGAGCGCGGGCCCCGGCGCCTCCGGACGTCGCGCACGACCGTCGCGGTGCCGGCGACCAGGCCGACGAGTACCGCGGCGACCGCCAGGGCGTAGGCCGCGTACCGCTTGTCCCGTTCCTGCGGTGTCCCCGCCATCGACAGGTGCGCGGGGTCGGGTGCCTGGGCGGCGGTGGGCGGCGGGTCCGGGCGGGGCGCGTCCTGCGGGGTGTCGTCGCCGGACAGCGCGCGCACCGGGTCGACGACACCCCAGCCGACGTAGTCGTCGTGCCCGTTGACCGAGCGCTCGGCGGTCTGTTCGATCCGGGCGACGATCTGCGCCGCCGTCCAGTGCGGGTACCTGGCGCGCATCAGCGCGGCGACCCCGCTGACGTAGGGCGCGGAGAAGCTGGTGCCGTTGTCGGCGCACTGGCCGCCGCCGGGGACGGTGGAGACGACGTCGACTCCGGGGGCGGCGACCCCCACGAACTCCCCCGCCTGGGAGAAGGGGGCGCGTTCGTTGTTGCGGTCGGAGGCGCCGACGGCGAGGACGCCGTCGAAGGCGGCCGGATAGGTGCGCCCCGGCCGGCCGTCCATTCCGTTGTTCCCCGCGGAGGCGACCACCACGATGTCCTTGCCCACCGCCTTGGCGACCGCCCGGCCCAGTACGGAGTCGGCGGTGAGCGGCCTGCTGGTGTCCTGGGAGATGTTGATGACGTCGGCCCCCTCGGCGATCGCGTGGTCGATCGCGGCGGCCATCGTGGTGTCCCGGCCGCTGTTCTTCTCGTCGTTCTGGCGGATCGGGATGATGACGGCCTCGGGGGCCAGGCCGACGAACCCGGTGCCGCGGCGGGGGCGGGCGGCGATGATGCCGGCCACCTTGGTGCCGTGACCGACCTCGTCGACGGTGCCGTCGGTGGCGCCGCCCCGGAGGTAGTCGGCCCCCGCGGAGGCGTCCACGGCCGAGGTGAGCTGCGGATTGCTGTCGTCCACCCCGGTGTCGATGACGGCGACCCGGACGCCCTTGCCCCGGGTGTCCTGCCACAACTCGTCCAGGAGCACGCGTTGGAGCGGCCAGGGACGGCCCTCGAACTGCTTCTCCATCGGGAACGTGCATACGCCGCTGCCGTCTATGCCCAGGTCGTCCGGGCCCGGACCGGCGAGCGCGGTATGCGGACCGGCGTACACGGTCTGCGGGCCGGCGTACACGGTCTGCGGGCCGGCGAGCGCGGTCTGCGGGCCGGCGAGCGCGGCCAGGGCCGCTGCCGCAGCGGCCGTCAGCAGTGCCTTCTTGCGGTACGGCAGTGCGCTCTTGCGGTACGGCATCGTCCGGTCTCCCCCGTGCTCCTTCTCGTCGCCGCTCCGCCCCGGGCCCGTCAGGAACCCTGGGGCCGGCGAGCGCTGTCGGTGTCGAGCCCGGGGCCCTTGGCCAGGAAGTCCGACCACTCGATCGGGACGAGCGCCGGCGTCACCTTCTCGTACCCGAGCCGGATCTGCGCCTCGCCGGGTCCGGGCCGGCCGGACCGCCCGTTCGCCGCGTCACCGGTGCCGGTTCCGGAGCTGCCCGCACCACTGCCGCCGTTCGCCTGAACCGCGTACCGCAGTCCGGTGTCGGTCACCAGGAAGAGTGATCCGTCCGCTCCGGTCCGCCGGCCCCGGATCTGGGTGTAGAGCAGGCCGCTCCCCGGGGTGACGTAGGTGCTCGTGCCGCCGGCTCCGACGGAGGCGGGGTACGAGGTGCCCGCCCAGGTGCTCAGCGTCGTACGGCCGTTGTCGTCCGTCGAGCGCAGCACGCTGCACACGGTGTCGCGGCCGGAGCCCCCGGTGTCGGTGGTGCCGATCCGGTCGGCACGGTGCGCCGGCCAGTGCGCGGCCTGGCCGACGAAGGGTTCACGGTCGGGCACGAAGTCCTGCAGCCCGACGGCACGCGCCTCGCCGTCCAGATCGAGGGCGGCGGTCTGCGGGGAGTTGATCAGCAGCCAGGCGGTGAACTCGGAGACCGGCAGGGCCCTCCCACGCAGGACCACGTAGTACGCGGTGCCCTCGCCGTTCCTGGTCCGCAGCACGGTGCCGATCCGGTTCTCCTGCTCGGAGAGCCGGCCTTCGACGTGCGCCGGGGCACCGACATCGCCGGGGATCCGGGGGAAGGCGATCGGGCTGCCGTCGTGCAGGGTGGCCAGCCAGTCGTCGGTGACGGGCTGCGGCCGGGCGCCGCCGACGAGGGCGCCGGTCAGATGGCCGAGGTCGGCGGCGCTCTCGTCGATGCGGTACTTGGTGCCGCGCGCGTCGACGAGGTAGCGGGTCCGGTCCTGTCCCCTGACGTAGAGCACCTGACCGCCGGTGAGCCTGTTCGCGCCGTCCATCAGCCCGCTGTCCCGCTCCGCGAGGACGAAGGCGGCCTTCTGCACGGTGTTGCCCTTGCCGCCCGGCTGTACGCACACGGCCCAGCGCTTGGCGGTGCCCGCGTCCCCGGCCTCGGGCAACCGGTCGGGGGCGTACGGGATGCCGAGCACCGGTCCGCGCGGCGGCTTCCCCGCGTCCAGGATGTCGTCGTCGACCTGCACGACGCCGTAGTCCCGGGGGGTGAGCAGCAGCCTGGCGGATGCGAGGTTCAGCACCGGGTGCAGCAGCGTCTTCCGGTCCTTGCCCCGGCCGGTGTGGAGCACGACGTAGCGGGTGGTCGAGTCCTTGCCGACGATGACGTGGGTGCCGGGCCGGTCCCAGCCCACGGGTGCCGCCGGGCTGAACATGCCGACGGCGCCGAAGCCCGCGAGGATCAGGGCGCCGGCGACCACGCTCGGCAGGACGGCGCGCAGCGGGCGCGGGGCGCCCTCGTCCGAGCCGGTGGGCGAGGGCCGGAGGAAAGCAGCCACCATGCGCCTCTTCGCGAACGTGTACGCGTTGAGCTCGTCCCGCCGCGATGCCATGAGTCCGTCCGTCTCCCGTGCTCTCCCCGCAGGCCGTCATGAGCGGCCGCACCCGACGCCCCGCACCGGGCCGCTGCCCGCCGGACCGGCCCCCTACTATGCCTGTCGCCGGTGGGGTCCCGCGGGCCGGGTAGGGTGATCCAGCCGCCGGAACGGTCGGCGGAAGAGGCGTGGCACGGGCCGAGTTGGGGCCCGGACTGACAGGGGGGCGCCGCGATGACGGCTTCCGCGACACGGACACCTCCGCCCGTGGACGCACCACCGCCCGGAGCCCCCGGACCCGGCGTTCCGGCCCGCGCTCCGGGGCCCGGCGGGGCGGGTGCGCGGCCGGGCGGACCGGGCGGAGCGTTCGAATCGTTCCGACTGCAACAGCTCGTGCTGTTGGAGATCGCCGCCGCGCTGCTGCTGTGCGCCTGGGTCGTCGATCCCCTGTTGCTGGCCCCGGCCGCGGTGGTGGCCACGGCACTCGTACTGCTCGCCGTCGTGCGCAGGCGCCGCCGTTCGCTCCCCGCGTGGCTGCGCACGGTCCTCGCGCTGCGTGCCCGTACCCGCAGGGCCGCGTCCACCGTGCCGCCCGCGGGAACTGATCCGGGTCTCGCACCGGCGGTGGAGTGTGAACCGGGCCTGCGCACCTGCTCGTTCAGTGACCGCGACCGGCGGCCGGTCGGGATGATCGGCGACGGTACGTATCTGACGGCCGTGCTCCGGATCGAGTCGGACGCCACCGCGCTGCGGCCGGACCGCTCCGCGCGGCCGCTGCCCCTCCCGCTCGTCAGGGACGCCATGGACGTCGACGGCATCCGGCTGGAGTCGGCGCAGATCGTGCAGCACACCCAGCCCGCTCCCGCGCCGCACCTGCCGGAGCAGTCCGTCGCGGCACGCAACTACGCGCCCCTCCAGGCGCAGACGGGCACCCCCGCGGTCCGCATCACCTGGATCGCGCTCAAGCTCGACCCGGAGCTCTGCCCGGACGCCGTGCGGGCGCGGGGCGGCGGTCTCACCGGCGCGCAGAGGTGCCTGGTGCGCACGGCCGACCAGCTCGCCGGCAGGCTGACGGGGGCGGGGCTCGGCGCGACCGTGCTGACGGAACAGGAGCTGCACTCGGCGATCGCCACCTCCGCCTGCGCCAGTCCTTCGGCCACCGAGCGGGCCGGCCGGTCCGGTCCGGCCGCCCGCCGCACCCGGGAGACCTCGCGCACTTGGCGTTGCGACGACCGTTGGCACACCACCTACTGGGTGCGCCGCTGGCCGCGGCTGGGGGCCGGCGGTGCATCGCTGCCGCAGCTCGTCGCACTGCTCACGTCGGTCCCGGCGCTGGCCACGACGTTCAGCCTCACGCTGGGGCACGGCGACCGGCAGGGGACCCTGATCACCGGCCACGTCCGGATCACCGGTCGCAGCGACGGGGAACTGCTGGCCGCCCGCCATGAGTTGGAGCGGACCGCACGCGGGGTGCGGATGTCGCTGGTGCGGCTCGACCGCGAACAGCTGCCCGGCGCGCTCGCCACGCTTCCGCTCGGGGGTACCCGCTGATGTCCGTCATCGCGCGTCGTCCTGGCCGGTTCGGCTTCGGACCCGCCGGTCCGCGCCGGGCCCGGCACACCGTCGGGCCCGAACAACTCGCCTCACTGGCACTGCCCGTCGGCGACGACGGCGTGGTGATCGGTGTGGACGGCGAGGGGCGCCCGGCGGTGATCGGCATCAACCGGCCCACTGCGTACGACGTCACACTGATCGGCGGACTGTGGACGGCCCAGGTGCTCGCGTTGCGGGCGGCCGCCACCGGTGCCCGGATCGTGGTCGAGACGGGGCGGGCCCGGTCCTGGACGAACCTGGCGCAGGCCGCGGGCGGCGGTCAGCCGTGCATCTCGCTGCACGAGGTGGGCCGGGTGCCCGCGCAGGGTGCCACCGCGGGTTCGCCGGTCGTCGTGGTGCGGGACTGCGGCATAGGGCCTCCGCGTGGACGGGTGTCGTCCGGGCCGTGGCAGTCGGTGGTGACGCTGCTGCCGTATCTGAGCCCGACCGCACCGGGGTTGATGGAGAAATCGTCACTGGTCGGAATTCAACGGGTATCTCCCGACGAAGCCGCACAGGTCGGACAGCTCATGCGTCTGCCCGCCGGGGACACCCGGGCCCTGTCGACCCTGACGGACGGGGTCACCCTCTGGTGCACGCGGCGGGACCGGCGGTTCGCGATGACCCGGGCGACCGATGCCGAATCGGGCCTGTTGGGCAGCGCACGCCGGATGGACTGACACCACCGCGGGACGTGTGCGAATTGTTCAGGTTTCCTTGCGCAGATGTGCCCGTTTGACCGCTTTCCCCTTCACTCTCTGCCGTAGTCAGTTCACTTGGGGGCAGTACGTGACGTACGGGACAGCGCTCGCGGTGCCGTACGGCCTGCCGTGCCGAGCCCGATGGCGATTAGGGTGGGTCCGGACGCGGCAGAAGACCTGCGGGCATGCGATGCGCGTACCAGGGGGAGAGCCGGGCGGTTCGCACCCACCCACCACGGCACAAGGGTGCTCGACCACACCAGGAGGCAAAGTGAACGGCGATCGGGACGAGATGCGCGGGGACTGGGAGAAGCCCGTCGACGAATCGTCCGACGCGGAGCCCGCCGAGATGACGGGTGAGTTCACCATCGACTACACCCCGCCCGCCTGGTACACGCAGAACGCGTCGGGCGACTCCTCGGGCGGCGCGGGGTCGCATCTGGCACCGCCCCCGCCGCCCAACGGAGCACCGCTGCCCATGCCCGGGCTGCCGGCCGACGGCGGTTTCGAGCCCAGCTGGGCCCCGGCGCCGCCCGCCCCGGCCCCGGCTCCCCCGGTGACGCCGGTCCACACGGGCTCCTCCTACCCGACGCCGGAGGCGGCGGATGCGGGCGGTGCGGCCGATCCGTTCGGGAGCGGCGATGTGGAGAGCGGCGCGACCATGCGGTTCTCGTCCGCCGCGCTGAAGCGGGAGATCGCCGAGCGCGAGGCTGCCGCGGCGAGCGGTGAGGGCAGCGGGGCCGGTGACGCGCAGAGCGCGGCGCCGGGCTCCGACGGAGCCGCTGACGACGCGGCGGACGTGGAGGCCGCCGACGCCGGCACGGACTCGGATGCGGACGGCGAGCGGGACGGGGCCGGCGAGGCCCACGACGCCGGTCCGGCACTGTCGGATTGGACCCCTGCCCACGCGGTCCCGGCCGACGCGGTCCCCGCCGATTCCGTTCCGTCGTCCGACTCCGCGTCCGCGGCAGCCGGCGACGCCTTCCCCGGTGACTCCTCGACGGACGAGGTCCCCGCCGACGCGGCGAGCGGCGCCGACTCCGACGACGACAGCGCCCCGCAGGACGACGAGCCCGCCGACTCCGTCCCCTCGGACGCCGTGCCGGACGCGGCGCCGCCCGCCGACGCACCGCAGGACGCGGCTCCGGCCCCCTGGACGCCGGGCCCGCCGCAGGGCGGACTGCCGCCGCTGCCGCCCGCCTTCCAGCCCGCGGCGCCGCAGCCCTCCGCACCGCAGCCGGTCTCGCAGTGGCCGGGACGGCCCCAGCCCCCGGCGAACGAGACGCCGAGCGGCTACGGATTCCCGCAGACCCCTCCCGCACCGCAGACGCCTCAGACGCCGCCGCCCCCGGCGCCGCAGAGCGCTCAGCCGCCCGCGTTCCCGCAGCAGCCCGACCAGCCGGCAGCGCCCGCACCCGCGCCGCAGGCGGGCTACGGCTTCCCGCAACAGCCCCCGGCTCCGCAGCAGGCCCTGCCCGGAGCCCCGCTCCCGGCGCAGCTCCCGCAGCAGCCCGCCCCCGAGGCGCCGCAGGCATCCCAGCCCCAGCCGCCGCAGACACCACAGGCACCGCAGTGGCCCGCGCAGCAGCAGGGCGCCGCGCTGCCGCCGGCCGCGCCTCAGCCGCCGCAGCAGTACCAGCAGCCACAGAGCGGTTACGGATTCCCCCAGGGCCCCCCGCCGCCGGCCCAGGGCACCCCGAACCTGCCCGCGCAGGTCACCCCCCAGCAGCAAGGACAGCCGCAGCAGCAGCTCCCGCCGCAGGGGGCGCCCGTCGACCCCCGTACCGGAGCCGCGTGGCCCACTCCGGTCACCCACGACCAGCGCGAGCGTTCGGTGCCGGGTGCCCCACTGGGTTACACGGCCGCCGTCGAGCTCTCGTCCGACCGGCTGGTCCGCGGCAAGCAGAAGGCCAAGAGCAGCCGTACGCCGTCCGGCGCCTCCCGTTTCAAGCTGGGCGGCAAGAAGGAGGAGGCCGAGCGGCAGCGCAAGCTGGAGCTGATCCGCACCCCGGTGCTCTCCTGCTACCGGATCGCGGTGATCAGCCTCAAGGGCGGCGTGGGCAAGACCACGACGACCACCGCGCTCGGCTCCACGCTGGCCACCGAACGGCAGGACAAGATCCTCGCCATCGACGCCAACCCGGACGCCGGCACGCTGGGCCGCCGGGTCCGGCGGGAAACCGGCGCGACCATCCGGGACCTGGTGCACGCGATCCCGCACCTCAACTCGTACATGGACATCCGGCGGTTCACCTCGCAGGCGCCCTCCGGTCTGGAGATCATCGCCAACGACGTGGACCCGGCCGTCTCCACCACGTTCAACGACGAGGACTACCGGCGCGCGATCGAGGTGCTGGGCAAGCAGTACCCCATCATCCTCACCGACTCCGGCACCGGTCTCCTCTACAGCGCGATGCGCGGTGTACTGGACCTCGCCGACCAGCTGATCATCATCTCCACCCCGTCGGTCGACGGTGCGTCAAGTGCCTCCACCACGCTGGACTGGCTGTCCGCGCACGGCTACGCCGACCTGGTGCAGCGGTCCCTCACGGTCATCTCCGGGGTCCGCGAGACCGGCAAGATGATCAAGGTCGACGACATCGTGCAGCACTTCGAGACGCGCTGCCGCGGCGTGGTCGTCGTCCCGTTCGACGAGCACCTGTCGGCCGGTGCCGAGGTGGATCTCGACATGATGCGCCCGAAGACCCGGGACGCGTACTTCCACCTCTCCGCCCTCGTCGCCGAGGACTTCGCGCGAGCCCAGCAGCAGCAGGGGCTGTGGACGTCGAACGGTGGCAACCAGCCGCCGCAGTACGCCCCGCCGATGCCGGGACAGCAGGTGCCGGGACAGCAGGTGCCGGGACAGCAGCCGTACGCACCCCAGCAGCCCCAGCAGCCGGGTCGGCCGTACCCGCCCCAGCAGCCGTACGGCGGTCAGCAGGGGCAGCAGCCCTATCCCCCGCAGCCGGGCCCCGGCGCCGGGCAGGGCTGGCAGCAGCAGCCCCCGCAGGCGCAGCAGCACCCCAACCCGGCCGGCCCGCCCTCGCCGCAGCAGCACGGCGGACAGCCAGGTCAGCCGGGTCAGCCGGGACAACCTGGGCAGCCGGCACATCCCGAACTGCAGGGCCCCGTCCCGCCCGCGGGGTGGCAGCAGCAGCCGCCGCCAGCGCCTCAGCAGTAAGGCGGCAGAGGTCTAAACCAATGAGGGTCCGCATCGTCTTCACGATGCGGGCCCTCTGGGCATTCCCGCAGCCCACACGCCGTTTCGATGACCGTTGACGCGGCTCGACCACCGCTGATAAACCTTCGCTTCACCAGCTGGCGATCCACAGATCAACCCGCCTTCTCCGTGCGAGTCATGACGCGAGGTCCCTGACCATGGTCGAAAGAGTTCCACCACACGCCGCCCAGCCACGCTCACGTCTGCGTTTGCTCCTGGCCGCCGGTGCCGCCGCCCTCGGGCTCGCAGCCGCGTCCGTCGTGCCGGGGGTCCCTCTCGGGGCCGCCGCGCCCCAGCAGGCACAGGCCGCAGACAGCGGCAAGACGACACTGACCGTCGCGGTCGCGCAGAGCGTCGACTCCCTGAGCCCGTTCCTCGCCCAGAAGCTGCTGAGCACCAGCGTCTCCCGGCTCATGTACGACTTCCTGACGAACTACGACGTCAAGGACAACCACGCGATCCCGGGCCTCGCCACCGAGTGGAAGGCGTCCGCGGACAAGCTGACGTGGACGTACACCATCCGGTCCAACTCCAAGTGGTCCGACGGTCAGCAGGCCACCGCCGAGGACGCGGCGTGGACGTTCAACAAGATCATGACCGACGAGGGCGCCGCCCAGTCCAACGGCAGCTTCGTCACCAACTTCAAGAAGGTCACGGCTCCCAGCCCCACGAAGCTGGTCATCGAGCTCAAGGAGCCGCAGGCCACCATGGCCGCGCTCGACGTCCCGATCGTCCCGAAGCACGTCTGGGAGAAGGTCGGTGACTTCTCGAAGTTCAACAACGACACGAAGTTCCCGATCGTGGGCAACGGTCCCTTCATCCTGACCGACTACAAGGTCGACCAGTACGTGAAGCTGAAGGCCAACAAGGACTTCTGGCGCGGTTCGCCCAAGTTCGACGAGGTCGTCTTCAAGACCTACAAGGACCAGGACGCCGCGGTCGCCGCCCTCCGCAAGGGTGAGGTCAGCTTCGTCGCCGGTTCGCCGTCGCTGACCCCCGCCCAGGCCGCCTCGCTCAAGGGCGAGAAGAACGTCAAGGTCAACGACGGCCCCGGCCGCCGCTTCTTCGCCCTGGCCACCAACCCGGGCGCGCAGACCAAGGACGGCAAGAAGTTCGGCAACGGCAACAAGGCGCTTCAGGACCAGAAGGTCCGTCAGGCGCTCTTCCTGTCCATCGACCGCAAGACCATCATCGACAAGGTCTTCCAGGGCGACGCCGTCGAGGGGCAGGGCTACATCCCGCCGCGCTTCTCCACGTACTTCTGGCAGCCGTCCGCCGGTCAGAAGCTGGGCTACGACCCCGGCAAGGCGGCCCAGCTCCTGGACCAGGCGGGCTACAAGCTCAAGGGTGACCAGCGCGTCGGCAAGGACGGCAAGCCGCTCGACCTGCGCATCCTCTGCCACGCCACGGACCCGAACGACAAGGCGATCGGCAAGTACCTCAAGGAGTGGTGGGGCAAGCTCGGCATCGGCCTCAAGGTCGACTGCCTCGACGACGTCTCCGTGCCCTGGTTCGCCGGTGAGTACGACCTGGCCTTCGACGGCTGGTCCGTCAACCCGGACCCGGACTTCGTCCTCGGCATCCACACCTGCGCCGCCCTTCCGGTCAAGGCCAAGGAAAGCGCCTCCACGGACGACTTCATCTGCGACAAGACGTACGACGAGCTGTACAAGAAGCAGCTCGCCGAGTACGACCCGGCCAAGCGGGCGGACATCGTCAAGCAGATGCAGTCCTGGCTGTACGACTCCGGGTACATGAACGTCATCGCGTACCCGAACGCGGTCGAGGCGTACCGCACCGACCAGATCAAGTCGATCTCGACCATGCCCGAGGCGGCCGGGAACATCTACGGCCAGGACGGCTACTGGAGCTGGTGGTCGGCCGTACCGGCGGGCAGCGGCGACGGCACGGACAGCGACAGCGGCTCGGGTTCCACCGGGGTCGTCATCGGCATCGTGGTCGTCGTCGTGGTCCTGGCAGGTGGCGGATTCCTCCTCATGAGGCGGCGTCGTACCACCGCGGACGACCGCGAGTAGTAGTTCCATGGACCGTGGGCCATCTCCGCGGACGGGAACGAGAGGGAGCGGCCGGCGGGGCCCGAGCGGTACGGCCCCGCCGGCCGGCCCCTCCGGGACCGCCCCCGATGGCCGGCCGGTCTAAGCGCAGCACGAGTAACGAGAGTTCCCCATGACAGCTGACAGCACTCCGGCGCTCGTGAAACAGACGGATGCGGATACGGACGGTCCGGCCCCCGCCGGTCCGTCGGCCGCCCGCGGCCCACGGGCGCGCAACACCAAGGCCTATCTCACCTATGTGGCCGCCAAGATCGCCGGCGCGGCCGTCTCGCTGTTCGCCGTTCTGGTCACCAGCTTCTTCCTCTTCCGGCTCATTCCCAGCGACCCGGTGAAGCAGATGACGGGCGGCCGTCGCGTCTCCGCCGAACAGCTCGATTCACTGCGTCACCAGTTCGGCCTCGACCAGCCGATGTGGAAGCAGTTCACCTCCTACGTGGGGGACGCGCTCACCGGCGACTTCGGTACCTCGTACCAGTTCCACGCCCCGGTGATGGACAAGATCATCGAGGCGCTGCCGGCGACACTGCTGCTCACGGGCACGGCGTACGTCCTCTACAGCGCGCTCGGCATCTGGCTGGGCACCCGTACCGCCTGGCGCAACGGCTCCGCGAGCGACCGGTTCAACACCGCGCTCGCGCTCACCCTCTACTCGGTGCCGGCGTTCTGGCTCGGCCTGCTCCTGATCATCGTCTTCTCGGTGGGCATCGGACCGATCCCGGGGATGTTCCCGACCGGCGGTCTGGAGTCCGGCAACGAGACCGGCTTCGCCTACGTCCTCGATGTCGCGCACCACATGGTGCTCCCGGTGATCACGCTGGTCGCGGTCGGCTACGCGCAGACGCTCCTGGTGATGCGCTCCTCGCTGCTCGACGAGATGGGCAGCGACTATCTGACGACGGCCCGCGCGAAGGGGCTCCGCGACGACGCGGTACGCCGCAAGCACGCCGTGCCCAACGCGATGCTGCCGACCTTCACGCTGATGTTCGTCAACCTGGGCCATGTGGTCGCCGGACAGATCCTGGTCGAGACCGTGTTCTCCTGGCCCGGCCTGGGCGGCCTCTTCTACCAGGGACTCAGCGTCCCCGACCTGCCACTCGTCCAAGGGCTGTTCTTCGTCTTCGCCACCGCGGTGATCCTGGCGAACACCCTGGCCGACGTGCTGTATCCGCTGCTCGATCCCCGGGTGGGCCGATGACGACCGAATCCATGCCCGCATCCACGCCCGAGGCCGAGAAGCCCACGCCGGAAGGGTCCGGCACCACCGCTGCCAAGAGTCCGCGCGCACTGGCGCGGGCCCGCAAGCGCCGCTCGATGGCCCGTTTCTGGCGCGAGTACCGCAAGCACCCGGGCGGCCTGTGGGGCCTCGCCGGGCTCATCCTGATCGGACTGACCGCCCTGTTCGCCCCGGCACTGGTCGGCGGCGACTCGCAGAGCGTCACATCCGCCCCGGGCGGTGCGCTGGAGTCGCCGAGCGGCGAGTTCCCGCTCGGCACCGACCAGTTCGGGCGCAGCGTCCTCGCCCTGCTGGTGTGGGGCGCGCGCGTCTCGCTGACCGTGGGTCTGCTCGCGGCCTTCCTCTGCGTCGCCATCGGAACGGTCGTCGGCATCCTCGCCGGACACTTCCGCGGCTGGTACTCGACGGTCCTGATGCGGGTCACCGACTGGTTCCTGGTGATGCCGACGCTGGTCCTGGCGATCGCCCTCGCCACGGTGATGGACCGCTCCCTGTGGACGGTCATCATCGCGATCGGCGTCACCACCTGGCCGACGACAGCCCGGCTGGTGCGGGCGCAGACGCTCGCCGTGGAGTCCCGCCCCTACATCGAGCGGGCCCGCGCGCTGGGCGGCGGACACGGCCACATCATGAGCCGGCACGTCCTGCCGAACGTGATGCCGCTGGTGCTCGCCCAGACCACGCTGGTGATCTCCAGCGCGATCCTCACCGAAGCGACCCTGGCCTTCCTCGGCCTCGGCGACCCGACCATCACCTCCTGGGGCGGCATGCTCCAGGACGCCCGGGAGGCCGGTGCGGTGAGCTCCGGCGACTGGTGGTACCTGGCGCCGCCCGGAATCGCCATCGCCCTGGTGGCGCTGGCGTTCACGCTCTGCGGCCGCGCCATCGAGTCCGTCCTCAATCCCAAGCTGGGGGTGGCCCGTTGAGCACGACGAGCATCCGCAAGACGCCTCTTCTCCAGGTACGCGATCTCACGGTGACGTACCCCGGCGGGGCCCGTGCGGTCCGCGGGGTGAACCTGGAGGTCGACGCGGGCCAGAAACTCGGCATCGCCGGGGAGTCGGGCTGCGGGAAGTCGACGCTGGCGCTGGCGCTGCTGCGCCTCCTGCCTGCCGGCACGAAGGTCTCCGGTGAGATCCTGCTGAACGGCGAGGACGTCCTCACCATGAAGTGGGGCCAGGTCAGGGCCGTGCGCTGGGCCGGTGCCTCGATCGTCTTCCAGGGCGCGATGCACTCCCTCAACGCGGTGCACCGCATCGGGGACCAGATCGCCGAACCGATCGTGCTGCACAGCAAGGCCTCCCAGACCGCCGCCCGGAAGCGGGCCGGCGAGCTGCTGGAGCAGGTGGGCCTGCCCGCCGCCCGGGTGGACGCCTATCCGCACGAACTCTCCGGCGGACAGCGGCAGCGCGTGATGATCGCGATGGCGCTCGCCTGCGATCCGGGGCTGATCATCGCCGACGAGCCGACGACGGCCCTCGATGTGATGATCCAGGCCCAGATCCTGCGCCTGATCGAGCAGTTGGTCTCCGAACAGGGCCTCGGTCTGATCATGATCAGCCATGACCTGGCGGTGCTCTCGGACACCTGCGACCGGCTCGCGGTGATGTACGCGGGACGGGTCGTCGAGCAGGGGCCCGCCTCCGAGGTCTACGAGAGCGCCACCCACCCGTACAGCAAGGCCCTGTCGGGCGCCTTCCCGCGCATCGGGGACCCGGCCTCCCGGTTCGCGCCGCGCGGTCTGCCGGGCGATCCGCCGGACCCGTCGGCGCTGCCGGCCGGCTGCACGTTCCATCCGCGCTGTCCGGTGGCCCTGGACTCCTGCACCACGCAGGACCAGGTACTGCGGGACGCCGGGCCCGGACGGCAGGCCGCCTGTGTGCTGGTGGGTCCGGCCGGGGCCGCGGACCCGGCCCTGCCGGGCGCCGAGGAAGCAAGGAGCACATCATGACCACGACCACGGACCTGCTCAGCGCGCAGGAGCTTCAGGTCACCTTCCCCGGCCGGCACGGAGCCGAACCGGCGCGCGCCGTCGACGGGGTCGACCTGGACATCAGGCCGGGCGAGATCGTCGCGCTGGTCGGCGAGTCCGGCTGCGGCAAGACGACGCTGGCCCGTTCGCTGCTGGGCCTGGTCCCGCCGACCTCAGGTCAGGTCACCTTCGGCGGCAAGCCGCTCGACTACGGGAGCCGTGCGCTGAAGGCGTACCGCAAGCGGGTCCAGCTGGTGCTCCAGGACCCCAGCGGTTCGCTGAACCCCCGGCACACGGTGTACGACGCGGTGGCCGAGGGCCTGCGGATCCACCGGTACGGCGGCGACGAGCGGGAGGCGGTGACGAACGCCCTCTCCCGGGCGGGGCTGCGGCCCCCGGAGCGGTTCTTCCTGCGCTACCCGCACGAGCTGTCGGGCGGTCAGCGCCAACGTGTCGTGATCGCGGGCGCACTGGTCCTGGAACCGGAACTCATCGTGGCCGACGAGCCGGTCGCCTCGCTGGACGCCTCGGTGCGCGGCGAGATCCTGGCGCTGCTGCTGCGGCTGAGGGACGAACTGGGCCTGTCCGCGCTGGTGGTCACGCACGACCTGGGTCTGGCGTGGAACATCGCGGACCGGGTGGCTGTGATGTACCTCGGCCGGATCGTGGAGACCGGTGACGTCGAGCAGATCCTGACGGCTCCCCGGCACCCTTACACCCAGGCGCTGTTGTCGGTGCTGCCGGAGGCGGAGGGCGATCCGGTGGTGCTGACCGGTGAACCGCCGGACCCGTCCAAAATCCCGTCCGGCTGCCGCTTCCACGCGCGCTGCCAGGTGCTGGCCTCGGGCGAGGCGGAGCGTGCGGGTGTCGCGGACGCCTGCCGCACGAAGGATCTGCCGGTGCTGGCCGGGGGCGGCGAGACGCAGGTGGCGTGCCACTGGGCCAACGCGGCGGTGCAGGCACCGGCCTAGGGCCTTTCATCACGGTGGCGGCAGCGGTGCCGGTCGGTCCGGGGCCCGGACCCGCCCGCTGCCGCTGCCGCTGCCGCTGTTAATGGTGGATCGTGCCGGTCAGTTCGGCGAGCGGACGTCCCGTACCGCCCCAGCGGTGCTGGATGATCTCGGCGGCGATCGAGACCGCCGTCTCCTCCGGTGTACGGGCGCCGAGGTCGAGACCGACGGGTGAGGCGAGCCGCGCCAGATCGGATTCGGCCACCCCTTCCTCCCGCAGTCGTGCCAGCCGGTCGAGATGGGTGCGCCGGCTCCCCATCACACCGATGTAGGCGGCCGGGGTGCGCAACGCGGCGACCAGGAGCGGGACGTCGAACTTCGGATCGTGCGTCAGAACGCAGAGGACCGTGCGCCCGTCGACGTCCGTGTCCGACAGGTAGGTGTGCGGCCAGGCGCAGACGACCTCGTCGGCGGTGGGAAACCGTTCGCGGGTCGCGAAGGCCGGACGGGCGTCGCACACGGTGACCCGGTATCCGAGGAAGGACCCGATGCGCGCGGTGGCGGCCGCGTGGTCGATGGCGCCGAAGACGAGCATGCGGGGCGGTGGCGCGTACGTCTGGACGAAGACGGGGACGTCCTGCATCCGGCGCTGTCCGCGTTCCCCGTACCACTGCCTGCCGGTCGCCCCCTGCGCGAGCAGACCGCGGGCGTCGTCAGTGACGGCCGCGTCGAGCCCTTCGTTGCCGAGCGATCCCCGCGCCCCGCCGGAGCGGACCACCAGCCGGGCACCGGCCGCCGCGGCGCCCGGCAGGACGGTGGCCACGGCGACGGGTTCACCGCACGCGATCGAGTCCGTGACCCCGGTGAGCCAGGCCCGGTCGTCCGCCGAGACGAACGGCGCGACCAGGACGTCGATCGTGCCGCCACAGGTCAGTCCGACGCCGAACGCCTCGTCGTCGCTGATCCCGTACGACTGGAGCTGCGGGGTACCGGAGGCCAGCACCTCGCCGGCCACCTCGTACACCGCGCCCTCGACACAGCCGCCCGACACGCTCCCCGCCACCGTCCCGTCCGCGGTCACCGCCATCATGGCGCCGGGGGCCCGCGGGGCACTGCCACGGACGGAGACGACGGTCGCCAGGGCGAAGGACGTGCCGGCCTCGTGCCAGGCACGCAGTTCGGCGAGCAGTTCACGCACGGTACGGACCTCCTCGGGCCCGGCTGAGGCGGCCGGGCGCGGCCCACCCTAAGGCCTGTCCCGTGGTCCCCTGCGGATCAGCGCGCGGCGTCGGACGCGGGGGCTCCGGTCGGCCGCAGGGGCAGGTCAGCCCTGGTCGTACGCGGAGATCAGCTCGCTGCACCGCTTCACATCGGCGGCCATCGCCACGAGCAGCTCGTCGATCGAGTCGAACTTCAGCATGCCCCGTACGTAGGCGAGGAAGTCCACAGCGACGTGCATGCCGTACAGATCGAGGCCTACGCGGTCGATGGCGTACGCCTCCACCGTCCGCTCGGTGCCGTCGAACTGCGGGTTGGTGCCGACGGAGATCGCGGCGGGCATCGCCTCACCGTTCACGTTCAGCCAGCCCGCGTACACACCGTCGGCGGGGATGGCGGTATGGGGCAGCGTCTCCACGTTCGCCGTGGGGAAGCCGAGTTCCCGGCCGCGCTGCGCGCCACGGACGACGACGCCCTCGACGCTGTGCGGGCGGCCCAGGATCTCGGCGGCGCCGACCACATCGCCCTCGGCGACGAGACGGCGGGTGAGGGTGGAGGAGAACGGCTCGCCGCCGCCGGCCTCGCCGCGCACCCGCAGATCGATGACCTCTACGCGGTAGTCGTGCGCGGCGCCCAACTCGGTGAGCAGTTGCACGTTGCCCGCGGCCTTGTGGCCGAAGCGGAAGTTGGGGCCCTCGATGACGAGCTGCGCGTGCAGCTTGTCGACGAGCACCTTCACGATGAAGTCGGCCGGGGCGAGCTTCGAGAACTCCGTGGTGAACGGCAGGATCAGCAGCGCGTCCACGCCGAGCTCCGCCATCAGTTCGGCACGGCGGTGGTGCGGCGCGAGGAGCGGCGGGTGGCTGCCGGGCCGGACGACCTCACTGGGGTGCGGGTCGAAGGTCACGACGACCGAGGGCACGCCCAGCTCGCGGGCCCGCTCGACGGCCCGGCCGATGATCAGCTGGTGTCCGCGGTGCACCCCGTCGTAGGAGCCGATGGTGACGACGCTGCGTCCCCAGTCCTGGGGGATGTCCTCCAAGCCACGCCAGCGCTGCACTCTGACCGCTCCTCGCCCGAACCTGTGTACGTGGGTTTGTCTCTTACGCAGGTCTAAGACTGCCATGCTCACGCTTTGCGGCCTGCATCGGCATGGGCATCGGGGCTCCTGGGGGTGTCTCGTCGTCCGCCGCCGCGGGCCCGGCGGTGAGCGACGGAACACCACCGATGGCCTCTACCGTCCGCCGCGCACTGGGGCCGACGACGGCCGCCCACTCCTGCGGGGCGTCCGCCAGCCACCCGGTGACGAGGGCGGCGAATCCGGGCACCTCACGGGCGAGTTCGACCAGCCGGCGGTCGAACCGTGCGGCGCCTTCGGGGGTACGGACGAGCAGCATCCCGGTGCGGTGGACCAGGGCCCTGGTGCGGGCCCCGCCGCGGCCGGCGCTGCCCGCCGCGGCGGCCCGCAGCAGCGCGTCCAGCACGACCGGTTCCCGGCGGGCGCCGTCCTGCTCGAACTCCAGCAGGACCTCCAGCAGCTCGTCCCGCAGCGGCTGCGAGGCCGGGCTGCCGGGTGAGGCCAGCACCCCGGCGAGCGAACCGCGCACCGGAGCGGTCGCCGGGCGGTCCCGGAGCAGCCCGGTCAGCAGCGGAAGCAGCAGGGCTCGGGCGGCGGGGCCGTGCTCCAGCCTGCGGTCGAGGTACGCCGCCGCGTGCACGGTGTCCTCGGGGTGGCTGTCGACGTACGCCCGTACGAGCCCGGCGGCGTGCAGGGCGAGCGCGGGGGCATCGATCCCGGCGAGCGCGCGCAGCACCTCGCCCGCGCCGTCCCCGGAGTGCACGAGACGGTCGCGGTACGCGCTCAGCACCTGCGCGGGGTGTGTGGGCAGCGCGACGGCGAGTGCGGCCGGTGAGACCCTGGGTGCCCCGTCCGTGGCGAAGGCCCGGAGCGCCTGCGGCAGATAGCGGTCCCTGGTGTGCGGGTCGGCCACGAGCCGGGCGAGCGCCACCCCGTGCAGATCGGTGTCGCCGGGACGGGACAGCAGGGCGAGGAACGTGCGGCGCAACAGGTCCCGGTCGGTGTCGCGGGTGAGGTGGGGTGCGAGGACCGCTCCGTAGGCGGCGGCCGCGATCCGGCGGGCGCGGCGGTCCTCGTCGCGCGACCAGCGTTCGACGGCCCGGCAGAGCGCCGAGGGTTCGTCCTCGGCCAGTGCGGCGAGCAGTTCCTCGGCCCGTGGGTGGTCGGTCGAGACGAGGGCGTCGATGAGATCGTCGACGGCCAGGTCGCGCCGGGCGTGGAGGAGCGCCTGCGCGGCCGCCGCGACGGTCGGGCGGATCGCCGCCCCCTCCTCGGCGGCGAGCGGTCGCTCGTCGGTGAACCAGGCGCACAGGAGCGGCTGGACGGTACGCGGATGGGCGGCGAGGCGCCGGGCCACGGCGTCCAGGAACCGCCCGCCATCGTTGTCGCCATCGCCGGGAGGCGGTCCGTCGGCGGGGACGAGCCGCCGGAACAGATCCATCCGGTCCGCCTCGGGCAACCGCAACCGCCGCCAGAACCACGGCCCGAACTCGGCGTACACCCCCTGCGCCCCTCCCCCGCCCGCCTCGGCCGAACTCCGGACGACCCGCCCGGTGAGCAGCCTGAGCACCCCGAGATGCGGCCGGGCGTCGGGCACCCGCAGCAACGTCTCGGAAAGCAGATGCGCGGCCCACCACCGCGCGTCCGTGGGCGGGCGGCCACTGTCACCGCCGGGCGCGGGTGCTACGGCAGAGCCGGGCGCGGGGGCTGAGGCGGAGCCGGGCGCGGGGGCTGCGGCAGAGCCGAAGGCGGCCTTGTTGGTGGTGGGGGCCATGGTCTTGCCGGCGGCGCCCATGGCAGCCCTGCTGACGGCAGGGGCGGCGCCCGGGGGCAAGGCAGCTCCGGAAGCCGGTGCGGAGGGGCCTGGAGCGGTAGTGGTGCCGACAGCCCGCGCCGGTCCGGTGACCGGTCCGGTGACCGGTCCGGTGGCCGCACCGGTGACCGGTCCGGTGGCCGGGGGCATGCCGGAGCCGGAGCCGGCCTCGCGCGCAGCCGCGCCCGCCGGACTGTGCTCCGGCGGCGCGCCCGGCCCACCGGCCCGGTCCGCCGCGTCGTCCCGCCCGGCCGACAGCCGGTCCAGCGCCTCGATCAGGTCGGCCAGCCGGTGCGCCAGCGCGTCCGGGCCCTGACGGCGGCCCAGGAGCAGCAGCGCCTGGATCACCGGCCCGATCCGATGGCGCGGCACCGGCAGGATGCGCGGCTCCACGTCCTCGGCGTCGGCGCCGGGCGGAGGAGCGGAAGCACGCGTGCCGCCGGAGGAGGAAACTGTGCCCGCCCCGGAGGCGGAGCCCGCCGCGGAAGTATGGCCCAACGCACGAACAGCACCCGACCCGGAAGCACCCCCCAACGCAGGAACAGCACCCGACCCGGAGGCACCCCCCAACGCCGCGCCCGACCCGGGAACAGGGGGCCACGTGCTCCCCGACGCCTGAGCACGCGTGCCGCCCGACGCCGTACCAGAAGCCCACCTGCCGCCCGGCACTCCTCCCGAGCCCGCCCGGCGCGGATGCGGGACCCTTCCGGCGCCCTCCTCCCCCGCATCGGCTGCGTGCCAGCGGTGCACCAGCGAGCGCAGTGCCGCGTCCAGGTCCAGGTGCGCGCCCTGGATCCAGTCCCCCAACTCCTCGTGCGCGAAGCGGTAGCCCGCTCCCGCCGGGGCCAACAGCCCCTCGGTGAGCACCGCCGAGGCCCAGCCCGTGCGCCACGGGAAGATCTCCTCGAACGCGGCCCGGTCCAGCTCCCCCTGGCCCGGTCCCAGACAGCGCCGGGCCGCCTCGTGGACCTGCCCCGCCACCTGAGCGGCCAGCCGGCGCACGGCCGTGCCCCCGGGGGCCGGGCGGCGCTCGGCGGCGATCCGGACCGCGATGCGCAGACACATCAGGTCCAGGTGGGCGCCGAAGACCTCCTCCGTGCCGGGGCGCCCCGGTGTGTCCGGCGGCAGGGCCTTGCGCACCTCCGCCAGCAGCCGCAGGGTGAGCGGGTGCCGGTCGTGGCCGGGGGCCAGTGCGTCGGGCGGGAGCGCGTACCGTTCCCGGGCCTCTTCGGCCTGGCCCACCGTGAGGTCGTCGATGCGCAGGGCGGACGGCAGCCGCCGGGCCGGCCGGGCCGGGCGGTGCAGTGCGTCGGGCGGACAGAGTGCGCCGGCGGTCTCCCAGTGCTCCGGCCGGCAGGCGACGACGAGCCGCGCCCCGTTCTCCCGCAGCCAGCCGACCGTGCCCGTGCTCCACCGGGCCAGCCGGTGCGCCAGGACGGGCGGCATCTCCTCGGGGCCGTCCAGCAGGAGGAGCAGCGGGCCGCCGGATTCCGCTGCCAGCCGTGCCACCCGCTCCGGGGTGGCGGCCGTCATGTCGCCGGTGGCTCCCGCGGCACTGACGATGCGTCCGGCCTGCCGGAGGGTGCGGGCGATCGCGTCGGCGACGGAGGCGTCGTCGGCCAGCAGGTCGGCTCCCCGCAGCCACAGGGTGAGCGCGGGCACCGGGCCGCGGGCGCGGCGGGCGGCGAGCGCGGAGAGTTCGGTGGTGCGGCCGGTGCCCGGTTCCCCGACGAGACCGAGGACCACGGCCGGCTCCCCGTCGGCGGCCGACGGGCGGGCGGCGGCGAACGCGCTGAACTCCGCGCTGGCTTCAGGCCGTTCCACCGGATCGGGCCAGGCGCTCGGTCCGCCCGCCGAACCGACCGACATCGCCGTCAGCTGGAGGGCTCCGGCCAGGTTGAGATCGCTGCCGTAGCCGGGCACGCTCATCGCGTTGCGCCGCACCAGGGCCTCCAGCGGCCCTCGGTCGCCCGTCCCGGCCAGCGGCACCGCGCATCCGGCGGCGGAGTGTCCGGCGGCCCGCAGGGCGGTGCCGAGAACCGCGATGACCGCGCCGCTGTCCGGGTCGAGCACCGGCCCGCCCACCGCCGCGCCGCCGAGCCGCAGCGCGTCACGGCCGTCCGTTCCGAGGGCCAGTTCCAGCGCCCGGTCGATCCGGTGGGTGGTGCCGCCCGCGGTGTACGTGACCCGGGCCGGGCCGAGGATCCGTGCCTCGCGCCAGCCGTGCGCGGCGATCGTCACGTACGTACCGGCCCCGGCCGGCTCACGCAGCACGATCGGCAGCGGCTGGACACCCAGCACGTCCGGTCCCCCGGTGGGCACGAGTGCGAGATCCAGTTCGGGCAGCGAGGTGATGTCAGCGGACTCGACGCGGCAACTGCGTCCGTCCGTTCCGTGCAGGACGAGGTGCGTGACCCCGTCGACAGCCTCGTGGCTCGTCACGACCGTGCCCCGGTCGTCCGCGACGAATCCGGTCCCCCGCGGCCTCCCGGCCGGATCGCACAGTCGTACCAGCGTCGCCCGGTCCCCGCATCCCATGATCCGACGTTAGGTCCATGGTGATCGGCACGAGGCATTCGGAGTAAAAGAGCCCCCGTACGCACCCCTGATTCACTCCGAGCGCCTGCCCATTGGGGTGAATCAGGGGCGTTCGGTGGACAGGAACGGAGCGGGGGACCGTGGAGCGGGCACAGAGGCCCTGCCCGCTCCACGGTGTGCGGGCGGTCGGCGTTCAGCCGAAGACGGCGAGGCTCTTGGCCTTGCCCTTCTGCTCCTCGACGAGGACCAGGAACGCCCCGTCGGGGCCGAAGACCGCGACGGGCCCCGGCGGGTACGCCGGCATGTCGAGGCGCACGCCGTTCTGCAGCAGCTTGGCCCGCTTCTCGTCGACGTCCCAGCGCGGGAACGCCGATGAGGCGGCCTCGGCCACCGGCATCACGGTCAGCTCTTCCTGGTGCTGGTCGAGCGTCCGCGCGGCGTCGATCCCGTACGGTCCGACGCGGGTACGCCGCAGAGCGGTCAGATGACCGCCCACGCCGAGCCCGGCGCCGAGATCGCGGGCGATCGCCCGGATGTACGTACCGGAGGAGCAGACCACCGAGACGACCAGGTCGACGACCGGGGTGCCGTCCTCGGCGACGGCCTCGCGGACGTCGTAGACCCTGAAGGACGAGATGGTCACCGGCCGGGCCGGGATCTCGAACTCCTCGCCGCCGCGCACCCGCGCGTACGACCGCTTGCCGTCGATCTTGATGGCGCTGACCTTGGACGGCACCTGCATGATCGCACCGGTCAGTTCGGCGACACCCGCGTCGATGCCCTCACGCGTCACGGCGGAGGCGTCGGTGGACGAGGTGATCTCGCCCTCCGCGTCGTCCGTGACGGTGTTCTGGCCGAGCCGGATCGTACCGAGGTACTCCTTCTCGGTCAGCGCGAGATGGCCGAGGAGCTTGGTGGCCTTCTCGACGCCGAGCACGAGCACGCCCGTCGCCATCGGGTCCAGCGTGCCGGCGTGGCCGACGCGCCGGGTCCGGGCGATGCCGCGCATCTTGGCGACGACGTCGTGCGAAGTGAAACCGGAGGGCTTGTCGACAATGACCAGACCGCTCTCCCGTCGCCCGCCGCCGCCCTTGCCCGGGGCCGCCGCGCTCCCGCTCCCCTCCTCCGGTGCACTGTTCTGCGCTGTCATTCGGAGGCGGTGTCCTCGTCGGTCTCGTCCTCCGGCTTGCGGTACGGGTCGGCGTCGCCGGCGTACGTGGCGCCCGAAGACGCCTCGCGCACCTTGGCGTCCGAGGCCCGTGCCCGGTCGAGGAGGTCCTCGATCGCCTTGGCGTTCTCGGGCAGCGCGTCCGCCATGAAGGCGAGCGTGGGGGTGAACTTCGTCCCCGCCGCCGCACCGACCGCCGAGCGCAGGATTCCCTTCGCGCTCTCCAGGCCGGCCGCCGCGCTCGCCCGGTCCTCGTCGTCGCCGTAGACCGTGTAGAAGACCGTGGCCTCCCGCAGGTCGCCGGTGACGCGGGTGTCCGTGATGGTCACGTGCGTACCCAGGCGCGGGTCCTTGATTCCGCGCTGCAGTTTCTCGGCGACCACCTCCTGGATGAGGTCCGCCAGCTTCTTAGCCCGCGCGTTGTCGGCCACTGGTCCGTCTCCTTCTCGCTTTGGACCCGGCCGGGAACCGGGGGCGGCGTCGCCCACCCCCCGGTTCCGGCCGGTCCTGCTCAATCGTCTTCGTCGCTGTGCAGCCGCCGCCGTACGGACAGCAGCTCCACTTCCGGCCGGCCGGCGATCAGCCGCTCGCACCGGTCCAGCACATCCGTGAGGTGCCCGGTGTCACCGGAGACCACGGCGAGGCCGATCTCGGCCCTGCGATGGAGGTCCTGACCGCCCGTCTCCGCCACGCTCACCGCGTACTTGCGCTGGAGCTCGGCAACGATCGGACGGACCACGGAGCGCTTCTCCTTCAGCGACCGTACGTCGCCGAGAAGCAGATCGAAGGACAGTGTCCCCACATACATGTATGTCCGGATGTCCCGCCGGTTCGGGTTCGTGCCCCGCCGTTTGTTTGGCAGGGACACAAGAACCGTACACGGAACGGCCGGGGCCGATCGACGGAAATAACACCCGTCGACCGGCCCCGACTGTTGAGGTACGGGTCAGCCTCGCGGCTTCTCGCGCATCTCGTACGTCGCGATGACGTCGTCGATCTTGATGTCGTTGAAGTTTCCGAGGTTGATACCGCCCTCGAAGCCTTCGCGGATCTCGGTGACGTCGTCCTTGAAGCGGCGCAGACCGGAGATGTTGAGGTTCTCCGCGATGACCTTGCCGTCGCGCAGCAGTCGCGCCTTGGTGTTGCGCTTGACCTCGCCGGACCGGACCAGCACACCGGCGATGTTGCCCAGCTTGGACGAGCGGAAGATCTCGCGGATCTCCGCCGTACCGAGCTCGACCTCTTCGTACTCCGGCTTGAGCATGCCCTTGAGGGCCGCTTCGATCTCTTCGATCGCCTGGTAGATGACCGAGTAGTACCGGACGTCCACACCTTCGCGGTCGGCCATCTGCGCGGCACGCCCTGCGGCGCGCACGTTGAAGCCGATCACGATGGCGTCGGAGCCGGTCGCCAGGTCGATGTCCGACTCGGTGACCGCACCCACACCGCGGTGCAGGACCCGGATGTCGACCTCTTCACCGACGTCGAGCTGGAGCAGCGAGGACTCGAGAGCCTCCACCGAACCGGACGCGTCGCCCTTGATGATGAGGTTGAGCTCCTGGACCAGACCGGCCTTGAGCGCCTCGTCCAGGTTCTCCAGGGAGAACCGGACACCCTTGCGGGCGAAGTTGGCGTTGCGCTCACGAGCGGCACGCTTCTCGGCGATCTGACGGGCCGTACGGTCCTCGTCGACCACCAGGAAGTTGTCGCCGGCACCCGGGACGTTGGTGAGACCCAGCACGAGGACGGGGGTCGAGGGACCCGCTTCCTCGACGTTCTCGCCCTTGTCGTCGAGCATCGCGCGGACTCGGCCGTACGCGTCGCCGACCACCATGGTGTCGCCGACCCGCAGCGTGCCTCGCTGGACCAGGACGGTCGCGACGGCACCGCGGCCGCGGTCGAGGTGGGACTCGATCGCAATACCCTGCGCGTCCTGCTCCGGGTTGGCCCGCAGGTCGAGCGAGGCGTCGGCGGTGAGGACGACGGCCTCCAGGAGGGACTCGATGTTGAGGCCCTGCTTGGCGGAGATGTCGACGAACATCGTGTCGCCGCCGTACTCCTCGGCCACCAGACCGAACTCGGTGAGCTGACCGCGCACCTTGGTCGGGTCCGCACCCTCGACGTCGATCTTGTTGACCGCGACCACGATCGGCACGTCGGCCGCCTTGGCGTGGTTCAGCGCCTCGATCGTCTGGGGCATCACGCCGTCGTTCGCCGCCACCACGAGGATCGCGATGTCGGTGGACTTCGCACCACGTGCACGCATGGCGGTGAACGCCTCGTGACCCGGGGTGTCGATGAAGGTGATCCTGCGGTCCTCGCCGTTGACCTCGGCGCCGACCTGGTACGCACCGATGTGCTGCGTGATACCGCCGGCCTCGCCCGCGACGACGTTCGTCTTGCGGATCGCGTCCAGCAGTCGGGTCTTACCGTGGTCGACGTGACCCATGACGGTCACGACCGGCGGACGGGAGACCAGGGCCTCTTCGCCGCCCTCGTCCTCGCCGAACTCGATGTCGAAGGACTCGAGCAGCTCGCGGTCCTCCTCCTCGGGGCTGACGATCTCGAGGACGAAGTTCATCTCGTCCGCGAGGAGCTTCAGCGTCTCGTCGGAGACGGACTGCGTGGCAGTGACCATCTCGCCGAGGTTCATCATCACGCCGACGAGCGACGCCGGGTTGGCGTTGATCTTCTCGGCGAAGTCGGTGAGGGAGGCACCGCGCGACAGCCGGACAGCCTGCCCGTTGCCGCGGGGCAGCATGACGCCGCCCACCGACGGGGCCTGCATGGCCTCGTACTCCTGGCGCCTCTGCCGCTTCGACTTGCGACCACGACGCGCGGGACCGCCGGGACGGCCGAAGGCGCCCTGCGTGCCACCACGGGCACCGGGGCCACCGGGTCGCCCACCGAATCCGGGACGACCGCCGAAGCCGCCGCCACCACCGGGACGGCCTGCGCCGCCACCGCCACCGGGACGACCGGCGAAACCGCCGCCACCGCCACCGGGACCGGCCGGACGGCCTGCGAAGCCGCCGCCACCACCGGGACGGCCTGCGCCGCCACCGCCGCCGGGACGACCGCCGCCGCCACCGGGACCACGGCCACCGCCGGGGCCACCACCGGGACGCGGGCCGGCAGCGGGACGCTGCGGCATCATGCCCGGGTTGGGACGGTTACCACCGACACCGGGAGCGCCGCCGCCACCGGGACGAGGAGCCTGCGGGCGCGGCATGCCGCCCGGGGACGGACGTGCGCCGCCCTGACCCTGGGGGCGCGGTGCGCCGCCGGGGCCGCCCTGCGGACGCGGGGCGCCGGGGCGCTCCGAACCGCCGCCGGGACGCGGGGCGCCACCGGGACGGGGCGACTGCGGACGGGCCATGCCCGTCGAGCCACCGGAGGTGAACGGGTTGTTGCCCGGACGGGGACCGGCCGGACGTGCGCCGCCGGGGCGCGGGGCGCCCTGGCCTGCGGGACGTGCGGGGCGCTCGCCACCGCGCTCGCCGCCACGGCCGCCGTCACGCTGGCCACCGTCGCGGCCGCCGTCACGCTGACCGCCGGCCGGAGCCGGACGGGCAGGGCCACCGGCGGGACGCGGTCCCGGGGTGGCACCCGCGGGACGCGGGGTCTGCTGCTGCGGTGCGGCCGGCTGTGCCGGGGCCGGAGCCGAGAACTCGGCCGCGGGCACCGGGGTGACCGGGGCGGGCTTCGCCGGCGCGGGCTTGGGGCCCGGACGCGGGCCCGCAGACGGCGCGGAAGGCGCAGCGGGGGTGCTGCTCGGGGCCTCGGCGGCGGCCGGCTTGGCAGCCGGTACGCCGGGCTTCGGGGCAGCGGGACGTGCCGCGGCGGCCGGGGAGGGCGCTGCGGGCTTCGAGGGGGCGGCCTTGCGGGGCGCGCCAGGCTTTGCAGCGGACTTGCCGGCGGCGTTGCCACCGGGACCCTGCAGTGCGTCAGTCAACTTGCGTACAACCGGCGCCTCGATCGTCGAGGACGCCGAACGTACGAATTCACCGAGTTCTTGGAGCTTGGCCATGACGACCTTGCTCTCCACGCCGAACTCCTTGGCGAGTTCGTATACCCGGACCTTAGCCACTTCGCTCCTTTTAGGTCCGGGTTACCGCCGGACCGTCGCTACTTCATGGGCGTACTCATCGCGTACTCATCGAGTGCTCATCGCAATCTCGACCTACTTCCAACTCGCGAGGTACCTGACCGCACGGGGACCCGTGCCGTTCACTTTTCTACGGTGTCACCCGTTCGACGAACCGCTGCACTGCTGCGGGGTCGAACGGCCCCTTGGCCTTGAAGGCCCGGGGGAATGCCCGGCGGCGAACCGCCAGGTCGAGACAGACAGATTCGGGGTGTACGTACGCACCCCGGCCGGGCAGCGTACCGCGAGGGTCGGGGACGCATGTGTCCCCGTCCGCCACGATGCGCAGCAGCTCGCTCTTGGCCGCTCGCTCCCGGCATCCCACACAGGTTCGCTCAGGGCAAGCGCGGGCTAGCGTCCGGCCAGACACGTCTAAGTCTACCTCCCCGCACCGACCCCACCCGTTTGGGGCAAAGATCGAACGGATGTTGTCGTGATCTCAGCGGCACGCCGACGAGATCTATTCCTTGCCGTCCGGTCGGGCCGCACCGCGGCCCTCGCCGGATCAGCTCCGCTCGGCACGCTCCCGGGCCCGCTCGGCCCGCTCGCGGTCGGCGACGTCGCGCTCGGCGTCGGTCTCGGTGTCCGGGCGGATGTCGATGCGCCAGCCGGTGAGACGGGCGGCGAGACGGGCGTTCTGCCCCTCCTTGCCGATCGCCAGCGACAGCTGGTAGTCGGGCACGGTGACCCGGGCGGAACGGGCGCCGAGGTCCACGACCTCGACCTCACTCACCCGTGCGGGCGACAGGGCGTTGGCGACCATCTCGGCCGGGTCGTCCGACCAGTCCACGATGTCGATCTTCTCGCCGAGCAGCTCGGCCATGACGTTGCGCACGCGGCCACCCATCGGGCCGATGCAGGCGCCCTTGGCGTTGAGGCCGGAGCGCGTGGAGCGGACCGCGATCTTGGTGCGGTGCCCCGCCTCGCGGGCGATCGCGCAGATCTCGACGGAACCGTCGGCGATCTCCGGGACCTCCAGCGCGAAGAGCTTCTTCACCAGGTTGGGGTGGGTCCGCGACAGTGTCACCGACGGGCCGCGCACACCCTTGGCCACCCGTACGACATAGGTGCGCAGCCGCAGGCCGTGGGTGTACTCCTCGCCCGGCACCTGCTCCTGCACCGGCAGGATGGCCTCCAGCTTGCCGATGTCGACCAGGACGTTCTTCGGGTCCTTGCCCTGCTGGACGACGCCGGTGACGACATCGCCCTCGTGGCCCGCGTACTCGCCGAACGTCCGGTCGTCCTCCGCGTCGCGCAGCCGCTGCAGGATGACCTGCTTGGCGGTGGTCGCGGCGATCCGGCCGAAGCCCGACGGGGTGTCGTCGAACTCCTTGGGCTCCTGGCCCTCCTCCAGATCGGCCGGGTCCTCCTTCGCCCACACCGTCACATGGCCACGCTCGTCCAGCTTCACGCGCGCCCGGCGGTGGCTGCCGTCCGTGCGGTGGTACGCGATGAGGAGGGCCGACTCGATCGCCTCGACGAGCACGTCGAACGGGATCTCCTTGTCCTGCGCCAAGCCCTTCAGAAGCTTCACATCGATGTCCACGGCTACGCCTCCTCTTCCTTCTTGTCCTTGCGGTTGAATTCCAGCTCCACGCGCGCCTTCTCGATCTCGTCGAAGGCGATCCGGCGGGACGTGGGCCTGCGGCCCTTGACGCCCGGCACCTCGAGGTCGAGGCCCTCGTCGTCGACAGCGAGGATGCGGGCCACCAGCTCGCCGCCCTCGCGGAGTTGGAGCCTGGCCAGGCGGCCGGTGGCGCGTACGTAGTGGCGGTGATCCGTCAGCGGGCGGTCGGCGCCGGGAGAGCTGACCTCCAGGACGTACTCGTCCTCGCCCATCGCGTCGGTCTCGTCCAGCTTCTCGGAGATCGCGCGGCTCAGATCCGCGCAGGTGTCGAGCTCCACGCCCTCTTCGGAGTCCACGATGATCCGCAGCACCCGGCGGCGGCCGGCCCGGGACACTTCGATCTCTTCCAGATCCAGCTGCTCGGCGCTGACGAGCGGTTCGACCAGCCCGCGCAGCCTCTCGCTCTGGGTGGTGCTCATCCGGGTGACTCCTCGGCCGCGTGTGCTGTTGTGGGGATCGTCGCGTGTCAGGTCAAAGGGTATCCGGTCCTGAGGGGTGTTGCCGTCCGCCGGCCCCGTGAGCGCGGGTACGCTCGCCTGCGGTGATCACTTCCGGACACATCCGGTCAAGACAGGTCCAGGCCCGAAGGAGATCAAGTGCGGCGCACGGGGACGACGCGCAGGGGCGCGCTCACCGCGACGGGAGCGATCGCCATGGGGGCGGTCCTGGCCGGCTGCGGAGACGGTGACGGGGACGACAGCCGGAAGGGCGCCTCGGGCCGGGCCGCGGCCGCCCGGTCATCGACGGGGACGGCGCTCCGGACGAGCGCCCTGCGCACCAGCGGGACGCTGCTCACCCAGTACGAAGCGGTACTCCGGGCCCATCCGTCGACCGCGGCCGGGATCACCCCGCTGCGCGACGCCGTCCTGGCCCACACGAAGGCCCTCGGGCCCGGGGACGGGAAGCACCCCGCCCCCGCGGGGACGGCGGCCGGCGACCCCGCGGCGGCCGTCAGGGAACTGGCGTCCGCGGAACGCCGTGCCGCGGCCGCGCACACCGCGGCTCTGCTGAAAGCTCCCCCGGAGCTGGCCCGGCTGCTCGCCTCGATCGCCGCGGCCGCCTCGGCGCACTCCTACCTGCTGACCGAACTGGCCAAGGAGACGTCCGCATGAGCGACGGCACGCTGGACGCGGCACAGGCGGCGCTGGCCGCCGAACACGCCGCGGTGTACGGGTACGGGGTGGCGGGCGGCCGGGTCGCCAAGGACCGCCGGTCCGAGGCCACCGCCGCGCACCACGCCCACCGGGCCCGCCGCGACGCACTGGTGCGGACGGTGCGCGACCTGGGCGGTGAGCCGGTGGCGGCGGACCCCGCGTACGCTCTGCCGTTCGCGGTACCGGGCCCGGCCGCCGCGGTACGGCTCGCCGCCGTGCTGGAGGACCGCGTCGCCGACGTCTACTCCGACCTCGTACGGGCCGCCGACGGCCCGCTGCGGCGGGAGGCTGCGGACGCGCTGCGCGAGGCAGCGGTGCGCGCGGTCCGCTGGCGGGGCAGCGGCGTACCCTTTCCCGGGCTCGCCGAACGGGCCGCCGACGGTTCCCGCGAGGGCCGTGCCGACGAGACGGAACAGGCGACGGGTGCCACCGTGCGGACCGGGTCCGACACGAAGGCACGGACCGGCAAGGCGCACTGAAGCAGGCTCTGAAAGGGAACACAGCACGTATGGGTTTTGAACCGCCGCGGCGTCTGGTGCGAGCGCTCGGCGAGTCGTACGGGGATACGGCCGCCGGAGAATGGCTCGCGGGGCTTCCCGCGCTGACCGAGAAGGCGCTGGCCGGGGCCGGACAGGGGCTGTCCGTGGACCGGGTCGCCGCCCCCGGCGGACGCAGCAGCCTGGTCCTGCTGGTGCGCGGTGACGACGGCACCCCGGCGGCGCTGAAGATCTCCCCGCCGCCGGCCGCGCCCGAGCTCGAAAGGGCGGCGCTGGCGCACTGGGACGGCTGGGGCGCGGTCCGGCTGATCGCGCCGGGCGGGAACGCGCTCCCGGAGCACGCCCCCGGTGGCGCCCTGCTGCTGGAGCGGCTGCACCCCGAGATGTCGCTGCGTTCGCTGCCGGAGGCGAAGGCCCTGCTGGAGGCGGCGGGGACGGTGCGACGGCTGTGGGTGGAGCCGCCCGCCGGACACGCCTTCGAGACGGTCGCCGAACGGACCGCGCTGCGGACCGGCCCCATGCGGGCCGCCGCCGAGGCCGATCCGGATCTCGAACCCCTGGTCACGGCCGCCCTGGCAGCGCGCGATGAACTGGTCGCCGACCCTCCCGAGACCCTGCTGCTGCACGGCAACTTCCGGCAGAGCAAGGTGCTGTCCGGTGAGCGCGCGCCCTGGCTGACGGTCGGGCCCGAACCGCTGGTCGGTGAGCGGGCCTACGATCTGGGCCGGCTGGTGCGGGACCGGGTCGAGGATCTGATCGCCTCGCCCGGCGGCGCGATGACGGCCCGGCGCAGGATCAAGCGGCTCGCGGAGTCCCTGGACGTGGACCGCGAGCGGCTGCATGGCTGGACGCTGTTCCGCGCGGTGGAGTCGGGGACGCGGGCACTGGCGGCCGGGCGTCGCCAGGAGGGTGAAGTGACGCTGGAGTTCGCGGGCTGGCTGTAGCGCCCGGGAACGCCTTGACCTCAAGCGTGATCGAGGTCCTAACGTCTCGTCAGTTCCATCATCCGACGACGGGAAACACGCTCATGATCCTCGTGACCGGAGCCACCGGAAATATCGGCGGTGCCCTGCTGAAGGAAATGCGCGCGCACGGAGCCGGTCCGCTCCGCGGGCTCACCCGCGATGCCGCGCGGGCCGCCCTGCCCGAAGGGGTCGAGACCGTCGAGGGCGACTTCGCGGACCCGGCGTCGCTGGGGCCCGCGCTGGAGGGGGTGCGCTCGCTGTTCCTGGTCTCGCGTCTGGGACCGGACGCCGACATCCTCGACGCCGCCCGGAAGGCGGGCGTGGAACACGTCGTGCTGGTGTCGTCCATCACCGTCCTGACCCACCCGCACCTCGGCCCGGCCGGCGAGAACCTGGCGGTGGAGCGGCTGCTCGAAACGAGCGGCATGGACTGGACGATCCTGCGGCCGACGCAGTTCGCCTCGAACTCCCTGATGTGGGCGGCCTCCGTCCGCGGCCGCGAAACCGTCCGCGCGCCGTACGCGGACGTCGCACTGCCGACCATCCACCCCGCGGACATCGCGTCGGTGGCGCGGGTGGCACTGACCGAACCCGGCCACCGCGGGCGCACGTACGCCTTGACCGGTCCGGAGCCGGTCTCCGCCCGGCAGCAGGTCGAGGCCATCGCGGCGGCGGTGGGCCGGGATGTTCCCTTCGCCGCGATCAGCCGCCAGGAGGCCCACGCACAGATGGCCGCGGTCTTCGGGGCCGAGGCCGCGGACGCGGTGCTCGACGTCACCGGCGGGGATGTGAACGACGAGTTGCTGAGGGTGCGCGACACGGTTTCGCAGGTCACCGGAGTGGCGGCCCGGCCGTTCCGGCAGTGGGCGTCGGAGAACGCCGACGCCTTCCGCTGAACCGCCCGACAGCACTTTCGTCCCGCCGGACGCACCGACGGGACGAAAGTGATCAGGGCTTCGGATCCGCCGGGGGCGACCCGTGGGTACGGGCCCCTCGCGGCGGCCGGGGCGGTCAGTCCCGCGCGGTGAGGCGGGCGATCGCCTCGTCCACGGTGAGCTCCTCGCGCTCGCCGGTGCGGCGGTCCTTCAGCTCCAGGACCCCCTCGGCCGAGCGGCGGCCGGCGACCAGGATCTTCGGGACGCCGATGAGCTCGGAGTCGGTGAACTTCACGCCCGGCGAGACGCCCGCGCGGTCGTCGACCAGGACGCGCAGACCGGCGGCGTTCAGCTTCTCGGAGACCTCGATGGCCAGCTCGGTCTGGAGCGCCTTGCCCGCGGCGACGACGTGCACATCGGCCGGGGCGATCTCGCGGGGCCAGCACAGGCCCTTGTCGTCGGCGGTCTGCTCGGCGAGGGCGGCCACCGCGCGGGAGACGCCGATGCCGTACGAGCCCATCGTGACGCGGACGGGCTTGCCCTGCTGACCGAGGACGTCGAGGGAGAAGATGTCGGCGTACTTGCGGCCCAGCTGGAAGATGTGACCGATCTCGATGGCACGGTCCACCTGGAGGCCGGCCCCGCAGTTGGGGCAGGGGTCGCCGGCCTCGACGACGACCACGTCGAGGTAGTCGTCGACCTCGAAGTCACGGCCCGCGACGACGTTCTTCGCGTGCTTGCCCTCCTTGTTGGCGCCCGTGATCCAGGAGGTGCCCGCGGCGATGCGGGGGTCGGCGATGTAGCGGGCCTTCTCCAGGCCCTGCGGGCCGACGTAGCCGCGCACCAGGTCGGGGCGGCCGACGAAGTCCTCGGCGGTGACGAGCTCGACGACGGCGGGGGCGAGGTGCTCGCCGAGCTTGCCGAGGTCGACCTCGCGGTCCCCGGGCACTCCGACGGCGACGATCTCGCCGTCCACCTTGACCAGGAGGTTCTTCAGGGTGGCGGAGGCCGGGACGCCGAGGTGGGCCGCGAGGGTCTCGATGGTCGGGGTGTCGGGGGTGTCCAGCTCCTCGACGGCGCCGGTGGCCGAGGCGTCGCCCAGGGTGGCCCTGAAGGTCACGGCCTCGGTGTTGGCGGCGTAGTCGCAGTTCGGACAGTCGACGAAGGTGTCCTCACCGGCGGGCGCGGGGGCGAGGAACTCCTCGGAGGCGGAGCCGCCCATGGCGCCGGAGACGGCGGAGACGATGCGGTGGTCGAGACCGAGCCGCTCGAAGATCCGGATGTAGGCGGCGCGGTGCAGCTGGTACGCCTCGGCCAGCCCCTCGTCCGTGGTGTCGAAGGAGTACGAGTCCTTCATCTGGAACTCACGGCCGCGCAGCACGCCGGCCCGGGGGCGGGCCTCGTCACGGTACTTGGTCTGGATCTGGTAGAGGATCACGGGCAGGTCCTTGTAGGACGAGCACATGTCCTTGACGACCTGGGTGAAGATCTCCTCGTGGGTGGGTCCGAGGAGGTAGTCGGCACCCTTGCGGTCCTTGAGCCGGAACAGCAGGTCGCCGTACTCCTCGTACCGGCCGCTCGCCTCGTACGCGTCCTTGGGCAGCAGCGCGGGGAGCAGGACCTCCTGGCCGCCGATGGCGTCCATCTCCTCGCGGACGACGCGGGTGATGTTGTCCAGGACCTTCTTGCCGAGCGGCAGCCAGGACCAGATGCCTGCGGCGGTGCGGCGTACGTAACCGGCCCGGACGAGGAGCTTGTGGTTGAGCGTCTCGGCATCCGCCGGGTCGTCGCGCAGTGTCTTGATCATCAATCGGGACATGCGCTGGACCTGGGCCATGATGAACTCCTGCTCGGAAGGGTGATGGCCCCGAGGTTAGCCGGGCGGCCCGCGCGGGCGGAAATCGAATAGGGCGCGTCCGGCGGACGCGCCCTAGCGGCGGCGCAGCGGAAGCGGTGCGCCCATGACCGCGTACGGCCTGGGTGCGCTGGGGAAGAGCACCTGCCGGGCCAGGTCCTGGTAGCCGAGTGAGCGGTACAGACCGCGTGCCGGGCTCTCCGTGTCGATCGCGGAGAGGATGGACCGGGGCTGGTCCACGGCGTCGGTGACGGTGGTGATCAGGGTGCGGCCGACCCCGCGGTTCTGGTACTCGGGGTGGACGTGCAGCTCGGTGATGACGAAGGAGTCGTCGAGCCAGTGCGTGGAGCCGGTGGCGCGCAGATAGGGCTCGACGACGGTGGACCACCAGTGGCCGCGTTCGTTCGGCATTCCGTAGACGAAGCCGACGAGCCGGTCGTCCGGGGTCAGGGCGCCCAGCGCGAGGGCGCTGGGGTGGTCGAGGTGTCTGAGGACGATGTGGCGGCGCACCTCGATCTCGTCGGGGCCGAGGCCGAAGGCGACGCCCTGTACGGCGAGCGCCTCGTCCACGCGTGCGGCGAGATCGATCGGTCCGATCCGGACGCTGGGAGTGTGGGGGCCGCCCCCGGAAGCTGCTGCCATGGACAGACCCTACTGTCCGTGGCGGGTTGCGGGGTACGGGTCGGTACCGGCCGGGACGAAGCGGCGGGCCGGGTCAGAACAGCACGCTCATGAACGCGCCGACCTCACGGAAGCCGATGCGCGTGTAGGACTTGCGCGCGGGGGTGTTGTAGTCGTTGACGTACAGACTGACGACCGGTGCGACATCGGCCAGTGCGAAGCGCACGACGGCCGCCATCCCGGTCTCGGAGTAGCCGCGGCCGCGGAATTCCGGGGCGACCCAGACTCCCTGGATCTGGCAGGCCTGTGAGGTGGTGGCGCCGATCTCGGCCTTGAAGACGACCTTGCCGTCATCGATCCGGGCGAAGGACCGGCCGGCGCCGATGAGTTCCGCGACGCGGGCCTGGTAGAGGAGTCCGCCGTCGCCCGCGAGCGGGGAGATGCCGACCTCCTCGGTGAACATGGCGACGCAGGCCGGCATCAGGACGTCCATCTCGTCCTTGCGGACCCGGCGCACCGCTGGATCAGGGGGCACATCGGCCGCGGGGCTCTCGGTGACCATGAGGGGCTGGTTGGCCCGGACCTCGCGGGCGGGGCCCCAGCCCGGTTCGAGGAGCCGCCACAGCTGGGCGGTGGGCCCGGCGGGGCCGACGATCGAGGAGCAGCGGCGGCCGGCCCGGCGGGCCCGGTCGGCGAAGGCCCTGACGGCTTCGGGGCCGGCGCAGATGGGGACGAGGTTGGCTCCGGAGTAGCACAGGGAGCGCAGCTGCCCGTCGGCGTACCAGCCCCACATCTCGCCGCCCAGGCGCCAGGGGTCGAGGCCTGCGATCTGGACCCGGGAGGTCACGAAGGCGTTCACTACGGGTTCGCTCTCGAGTACCGCCAGGGCGGCACCGAGGTCGCTGGGTTCGAGGACCCGGGTGGTGGTCTGCGTCAACACGAGGGGGCCTCACCATGCGGTCTGCTGATTTCCGCACTGTACCCAAAGAGGCTGGGGGGCGCCGCTCGTGGCCGGGAACAGCTTCTGCGGAAGGTGGTGAGCCTGCTCACGGGCGACGCCCCGCGGAGATGGTTCCTCCGGCGGGGCGTCGTCGTGGGTGTTGTGCCGTGGGTTCAGCTGATGGAGACCTCGGGCTCGCCGGAGGCGATGCCGTCCTTCTCCATCTGTTCGGCGATCTTGAGGGCTTCCTCGATGAGGGTCTCGACGATCTTCGACTCCGGCACGGTCTTGATGATCTCGCCCTTGACGAAGATCTGACCCTTGCCATTGCCGGAGGCCACACCCAGATCGGCCTCACGCGCCTCACCCGGACCGTTGACGACACAGCCCATCACGGCGACACGCAACGGCACCTCCATGCC